>NZ_JBFUKU010000047.1:0-27814 GCF_056400685.1 Pseudomonas sp. P5_A12
GGGCAGGGTTTCGCGGTCAAGGTCCAGGCCAAAAGCCTGCTGCGGTAACGGCCGGGCGACTTTACTTTTCAACGCGGGTCGACGGCTGACGAACGCCTGCAACCAGTCACGGTAACGCCAGATCAATAATCCCAAACCGCCGATCACCGCGCCCCACAGCAGCAGTTCAATCAGGCTGGTAAGGACGCCGAACCGCTGGCTGTCGAGTAGCGCTAACAACGCTTTCAGCCATTCGGGTGTTTTACCGTCATCCGGGCTTTTGTTCTCGGGTTTGTCTTCGCCAAACTGATAGCGGGTGACCGTTTCCTTGTTCTTGAACGGTGGCTGGTCGAGGAGGGTTTTGATGCTGTCTTTTGAGGCCTGGCTGGTCAGCGGTTGATTGAGCAGACGAGGACTTTCCGGAGTGATGACCGGCTCGGTGGCCCAGACGTGTTGCGCACCAGGCACCAACAGGATGGCCGCCAGCAACAGGGTGAGGGCGGTTGTATTGAGGCGTTGGCGCAATCGGCGAAACACCAGTTCGATGTCCCAGGCCTCCAGCACCGTGCGCCGGTTCAAATAGAGGCTGAAACCGCAGGCGACATAGACCGGCTCCCAGACAATCAGCACCAGCACGTAAAAGGCATTGGTCAGGTGTTCCAGCCAGCGCCAGTCCTGCACGGCGGCGGTAATCAAGGTCTGCCAGCTCCAGTCGAGTTCTACCTGTTGCGGCAGGAACAGGTAGAACAACACCATCAAACCAATCCACAACGCGCTCTCCAGATGCACGCCAATGATCGTCAGCCATTGCGCCGCGCCGGCGTTGCGCTGCAGCAGTACCTGCAATCGCTGTTGTCGCGCCTCGCCACTCAGGCCTTCAAGTTGCACCACCGGCATCACGAAGCTGCGGCTCAGGCTCAGGCGGCGCCAGGTCAGACTGGCCAGCAGTTGTGGCTTGAGCAGGCGCAGCCATTCGCGCAACGCTTGTTTCAACGTCGGTGTTTCGCCGAACAGGCTTTTCGACAGGATGAACAACGGCAAGCGCTCGAACGCCGGTTTGAGCCACCAGAAGATAAACACGGCGAGGGACGGCGAATCCCAGAACATCGCACTGAGCAAGGCGAAGATCGGCAACGTGACGATGGCCCAACTGGTCATCAACAGGCGTCGATGGCGCTGGCTCAGCAGCACGCCCAGGTCCATGGCTTCCCAGGTGGTGCGCGGGCGGATCACCACTGTGGCATCACTCAGGCGCATGGCGAGCCCGTCCGGCAAACAGCAGATACATTGCGACCAACCCCCATAGCGCGGCGCCCACCAGGTATTTGGTCATCGGCTTTGGTGCGGTCATCGACGACCAGTAAGCTTCGATAAACGCCGCAATCAACAGGAACAGCATGACGCCACAGATCAGTAACACACTCTTGCCCGCTGCCAGTCGCAATGCTTCGGCGCGCGGCAGGCGTCCCGGTGCAATCAGCGCCCAACCCAGTTGCAGGCCCGCGGCACCGGCCAGGGCGATGGCCGTCAGTTCAAAAGCGCCGTGACCGATCACGAATGACCAGAACGTTTGCCCGTAGCCGACGTGCGTCAGGTGCCCGGCCACTGCGCCGATCATCAAACCGTTGAACAGCAGGAAAAACGCGCTGCCCAGCCCCAACAGCAAACCGCTGGCGAAGGTCTGAAAGGCGATGCCGATGTTGTGCATGATGTAGTAACCGAACATCACCCAGTCTTCACTGGCGGCGCGTTCCGTTGTGCGCCCCAAATGGCCGGCGACCGGGTCGTACATGCTCTGCAATTCGCCGACCTGCTCGGCCGGAATCAGGTTGTAGACCAGGTCCGGGAACAGGTACACCAGCAGCGCAAAGCCGATCAGGCTGCCAAAAAACATCAGGCCGGCGGCAAGCACAAAGCGCCATTGTTCGCGCACCAGTCGCGGAAAGCCGGCCAGGATGAAGCCCGCCACGTTGGCGCCCAGTCGACTGCGATGCCGATACAGCTGTTGGTGCCCGCGCAGCACGAGCTGCTGCAATGTGTCGATCAGGAAACTGCTGTAGCCACGTTCCTGAGCCAATGCCAAATGCTGGCAAAGGCGACGATAGTCCTTGGGAAAATCGCCGGTCCGGGACGCGCCCTTGCCGTGCTCCAGCTGATCCAGCATCAGGGAAAACTGTTCCCACTCGGCCTTGTGGCGCTGCTCGAAAAGACTTTGCTTCATGCCGGCCCCAACAAGCCGCGGGCGATGCCGTTGAGTTCTGTCACGGCGCGCGGCGGGTCGACCTGTAACGGTTGCGCGAGAATGGAGGCGAGTTCAAGGGTGCGCGATTCGGAGAGTTCACCCTGGCGTTCGGCAAAACCGAGGATGGAGCGTTGTTCGGACAGCGTCAGGGCAAAAGCCGGGYGTACAGGCTGGGCTTCGGGCAGTTGCGGTCGGGTGAGCGGTTGTTCACGGTAGATCACCAGCGTGCCGGCAGCGAGGTCGCCGAGGCGTTTGAAGGTGGGATGTTGCAGGCAACTGATGGCGCCGAGGAAGTAGCCGAAGGGCAGCATGTCGACAAATCTGAGCAGGTTGCGCAGTAGCGAAGCGGTCCAGCCGACCGGTGTGCCGTCGTCCTGCACAACGCGCAAGCCCATCCACTGTTTGCCCGGTGAGCGGCCCTGATTGAGCACTTCGAACAGCACCATGTACCACCAGCTGACCCCGAACAGCATGAGCGAGCCCAACCCGGTGCCAAGTTTTCCGAGAAACGCCAGCACGATAAACAGCAGACCGAGGATCAGCCCGCGCAACCCCAGGTCGATGGCGAAGGCCAGCGCACGCACCATCAACCCGGCCGGCCGCAGTGGCAAGTCGATACCTTCGGGCGTTTCGACTTGATACCGCGTGTCCAGTTGCGGGTACAGCGTCGCTTTCCTTGGCAGTGCTGTGGTCTCGAGCATGGGCAACCTGTGTGGCCTGTTCGGGATTCGATGTCTGTTCGATGCTAGCAGCCTCTCGGGGGAAAACGACATAACTATGTATTGCACGGCGAGTGGCCAGAGGTGATTGAATGACAAGTTACTGGTCGGGGCGGGATGTGAACGCCTAGACTTCGTCGATCTTCAGTTCAGGAACAGCCCGTGACCTCGATCTTCTGGTACGACTATGAAACCACTGGCATCAACCCCCGTTGCGACCGTCCGCTGCAAGTCGCGGGGATTCGCACCGACTTCRATCTCAATGAAATAGACGAACCGGTCAATCTTTACTGCCAACCCAGTGATGACATCCTGCCGCATCCGGCGGCGTGCGCCATCACCGGAATAACGCCAGGTCGACTGGCCGAGCAGGGCTTGAGCGAGGCCGACTTCATGACCCGGGTGCATGCCCAGTTGGCGGCGCCTGGTACGTGTGGTGCGGGTTACAACACGCTGCGCTTCGACGATGAGATGACCCGTTACAGCCTGTATCGAAATTTTTTCGATCCCTATGCACGCGAGTGGCAGGGCGGTAACAGTCGCTGGGACCTGATCGATGTGGTGCGTGCGGCGTATGCCTTGCGTCCGGACGGGCTCGTCTGGCCTATGGACGAAGAGGGCCGAGTGACGCTCAAACTCGAACGCCTGAGCGCCGCCAACGGCATTGATCACGGAAATGCCCACGAAGCGTTGTCGGACGTGCGCGCCACCATCGCGCTGGCGCGGCTGATACGCGAAAAACAGCCGAAGCTCTTTGACTGGCTCTTCAAGTTGCGCAGCAAGCAGAAGGTGATGGACCAGATTCGCCTGTTGCAACCGATGGTGCATATTTCCGGGCGCTTTTCGGCGGCCCGCAGCTATATCGGTGTGGTGTTGCCATTGGCCTGGCATCCGCGTAACAAGAACGCATTGATTGTCTGCGACCTGCACCTGGATACCCAAGCTTTGCTGGACCTGGATGCCGAAACCTTGCGYCAGCGGCTGTATACCCGCCGCGAAGAGCTGGCCGAAGGCGAACTGCCCGTTCCGCTCAAGCTCATTCACATCAACAAATGCCCGGTGGTCGCACCGTTATCAGTACTTCGCCCCGACGACCAGCAACGTCTGGGGCTGGACATGGCGCTTTATCAGGAGCGGTCGCTGCGGCTAATCGACGCACAACAAGTTTGGCGAGATAAAGTACAGGCGATTTATACCAGCGAAGATTTCACGCCAAGCCAGGATCCCGAACAACAGTTATACGATGGTTTTATCGGTGACCGGGACCGGCGTCTATGCGAGCAAGTCCGAGCCGCGGACCCTGCGCAACTAGCACAAGAACAATGGCCTTTCGATGACGAACGTTTACCTGAATTATTGTTTCGATATCGCGCACGCAACTTCCCCGATACGTTGAACTCCGAGGAGCAAGAGCGCTGGCGATTATTCTGTCAGAAACGTTTGTCAGCGCTCGAGTGGGGAGCACCCAATACGCTGAATACTTTTGCAGAAGCCGCGGCCAAATTGAACGAAACAGCGACACCGTTTCAGCGAGCAGTGCTGAATGAATGGCAAGATTATGTCGAAGTATTACGAAAACGTATGAATCTTTGAAAACGAAAATAGCCATGCCGCCATCACAGGCATAAAAAAACGCCAGCGTTCGCTGGCGTTCTTTTTTGTCACGGATTCGTCTGCGACAAGCTCTGCGGCTTAGCCCAGCAGAGTAGCCCAGCCTTCAACCACGTCACCGCCCCACTTGGCTTTCCACTCTTTCAGAGTTTTGTGGTTGCCACCTTTGGTTTCGATGACTTCGCCGTTGTGCGGGTTTTTGTATTGTTTAACTTTGCGGGCGCGCTTGGTGCCCGTAGTTTTTACTGCGCCGCCGCGTGGTGCTTTGGATTTGGACTCTGGATCCAGCAGCGCGATGATGTCACGCAGGGACTTGGAGTATTCGCCCATCAGGGTGCGCAGTTTGCCTTCGAATTCCAGCTCGGTTTGCAGTTTGTCGTCTTGGGACAGGTTCTTCAAACGGGCTTGCAGCTCTTTGATAGCTTCTTCGGTGGCGCGGTATTCGTTGATCAAGGACATGAGGACTACCTTATGTTGGAGACTGGATGGCAGGGACAGTGCGGCAATAATAGTCAGGCTGTTTCATCAAGTAAACATTTAACCGGTGTTTTAATTAAATTACTTGTGTTGAACAGGGCGAAAATTGAAGAGGTCGTTAAATAGCGTCTGCAAACATCTCGGATATTCACAATTGGACTCTTGATATCGACTAAAAGATCACCAGCGCGCGGGAGGGGGGCTTTCAGAGTCGGGTCCACAGACCGGTGTACCTGGAAAGGCATCATCAATACTGCAGTTTTGCCGCGCAATCGCTAGAATGGCGGCCTTTGCGAAGTTCTGGAGTTTCCCCCTCATGCGCACTTTTCGTCTGGTGATTGCTTGCCCGGACCGCGTTGGCATCGTTGCTAAAGTCAGTAACTTTCTGGCGTCACATAACGGCTGGATCACCGAAGCGAGCCATCATTCGGACAATCTCAGTGGCTGGTTCTTCATGCGTCACGAAATTCGTGCCGACTCGCTGCCTTTCGGTATCGAAGCCTTTCGCGAAGCCTTTGCGCCGATTGCCAAAGAGTTTTCGATGGACTGGCGCATCACCGATACCGCGCAGAAAAAACGCGTGGTGTTAATGGCCAGCCGCGAGTCTCACTGCCTGGCCGACTTGCTGCACCGCTGGCACAGTGATGAACTGGATTGCGAAATCTCCTGCGTGATTTCCAACCATGACGACTTGCGCAGCATGGTCGAGTGGCACGGCATTCCTTACTACCATGTGCCGGTCAATCCGCAGGACAAAGAGCCGGCCTTTGCCGAAGTATCGCGTCTGGTCAAACAGCACGATGCCGAAGTGGTCGTGCTTGCCCGCTACATGCAAATCCTGCCGCCGGCGTTGTGCAGCGAATATGCCCACAAGGTCATCAACATTCACCACAGCTTCCTGCCGTCGTTCGTCGGCGCCAAGCCGTATCACCAGGCCTCCATGCGCGGCGTGAAGTTGATCGGCGCAACCTGCCACTACGTGACCGAAGAACTGGACGCTGGCCCGATCATCGAGCAGGACGTGGTGCGTGTCAGCCACAGTGACAGCATCGAAGACATGGTGCGTTTCGGTCGTGACGTTGAGAAGATGGTGTTGGCGCGCGGTCTGCGTTATCACCTGGAAGACCGGGTGTTGGTGCACGGCAACAAGACGGTCGTGTTCTGATAACACCGCAATGCAGTGATCGTTCCCACGCTCCGCGTGGGAATGCATCCTGTGACGCTCCGCGTCACAAAGCGGACGCAGAGCGTCCATTGCTGCATTCGATCTGTGTAGAGAGAGGATATTGAACATGGTCGATCCACTGGACAAAGCCACTTCCAAAGCACCGGCAACAGTGGGCGAGGGTTGTTTAAGTCGCTATGACCCGGATGACATGAGTCCTGAAGACGGCACGGAGTTTCCCGGTGCTGAGGAGTTGTGGGAGCAGTTACAGAAATTGCGTGAGGACACGATCAAGCCTGCTTGAACTTCATCAACTTCCTCAGCAGCGGCCGTCCCAGCATCAACAAAAATACCGGGCCACCCGCCATCAGGTAGAAGTAATAAGTCACCGCCCGCCAGATCAGAATGGCCGCCGCCGCGGTCGACTTGCCCACCATGGGCGCCAGCAAGGCCGCCGACGTCAACTCCGCCGCCCCGGCGCCACCCGGTAACAAACTGAATTGCCCTGCACTGAGCGAAAGCATCTGGATCAAAAAGCACCAGGCCCATTGCAAATCAGCCCCCAGCCCGCGTAATGCCAGATACAACACGCTGTAGCGCAGGACCCAATGCAGGCAGGTCAGCGCAAACACCGTGATCAATGTCTGAAGAGGTAACTTCAATGTGTCAGTGAACGCAGCGAGGAAGTGCAAAAGTTTGCGTGCCCAGCGCAGGCGCGTAGTGCTTTTTACCTTCAGGCGAACCAGTAATCGGCCGCTCAGGCGAATCAGCAGCCGATGGTAGCGGGCGACCAACACGCAGCAAATCAACCCGCCGAACATCGAAATGACGCTGGCCGTCAGCAGCCATTCCATACGTTCGCTGAGGTGCTGGAACAGTGCATAAATCAAAATCCCGCTCAGTGCACAGAGAAAGAACAGCAGATCACTCAGTTGATCCATGGCGAATACTGCGCTGCTCCTGGCCGGTTGCACACCATTGCGCGCCAGCAACGCCATGATCGCCAGTGGTCCGCCGCTGCCGCCGGGGGAGGCGCAATAGGCAAACTCGGCAGCCATCACCACGCCGAGGCTTTTGACAGGGCTGACCTTATCGCGCTGATCGCCCAGCAACAGGCGCAAGCGCAGGGTGTTCACCACCCAGCACAGCACAATCATGCCGAACATGATCAGCAACCAATTCAATGGAAAGCTTTGCAGTCGCGACCAGGTCTGGTTACCGCCGAGCAACAGCGGGATCAGCACCGCAGCCAGCAGGGCAACGAACAGCACAATCCCCCGGCTCATGCGGCGCGGCCGACTGGGTCGAGTTGTAAAGCCAGCCATCGGGACTTGGTCATCGGCAAGCGCCCCTCGTCGAGCAAACGCTTGAGGGTTTGCAACCAGTAGTTGCGCGAGAACCCATGGCGCATGTCCACCGGGTGCAGGCCAAGCCGAATCACCGGTGCGCGTTGCCAATGCTGTTCGCGTTGGTCGCTCAGCAGCTTCGACAGCCCCCGGCGCCAGGCACTGCGCGCACTCCAGACCAGTCCCGGAGCATCAATCGGGGTGAAATCCGGCAGTCGATACAAATGCTGCGAGTCGCTGGTGTAACGCAGGGGCAATTGGCCCAACGCCTGGCGCGTGCCTTCGCTCATCAACCAGGCCGGGGCGACGAAACCTTCCAGCGGCCAGTTGCAACGATCAAAGACCTCGATTCCTGCGCGCAGCCGGGCAAGCGCGGCCTGTTGCGACAGGCGGTAAAACTCGCCTTCGTGGGTGTAGATTCGGCGCATGAACCAGTCTCGCGGGTTGCAGGGCGGGGGGCCATCATCGCAATGAAAGTAGCCGTGCAATGCCAGTTCGTCCCCTCGGGCAATACGGTGGGTGAGCACACGTCGAAATTGCGGGTGAGCGTCAATGCTGTTCTGTTTGTGAAAATCCGGCACTACCAGCCATGTCATCGGTACGTCGCCCAACGCGTCGACCGCTTCAACGAAGGGTTGGTAGTCGGCCCAGGTTGGCGGCGCAACGTCGTGCAATACCAGTAACACGCAGGAAGGATTCATCGGATTAACCATTGGCGGTCATCGGCCATTGGCTGCCGAGTACGGCGTGATAGTGCCCCAGCAAACTGTTGACCACCGTGTCCCAGCTGTATTGCCGCTCGACATGGCTGCGCGCCTTTTTGCCCAACGCCGCGAGGTCCTGACTGAACAACTCACGAACGGCGTTGGCCATGGCCGCTGGATTGTTCGGAGCGCAGAGCAAGCCGCAGGATTCGCAAACAATTTCCGGAAAGGCGCCGGCTGCCACCGCCACCACCGGAATGCCGCTGGCCATGGCCTCGAGTATCACCAGCCCAAACGTTTCCTGGTCCCCGGCGTGCAGCAATGCATCGGCGCTGGCCATCAGTCGCGCTACGTGTGCGGTCGGGCAGAACCCATCGACCACCGTGACGTTGTCCGGCACAGCGGCCGGCATCGACGACCCCACCAGCAGCAAGTGATAACGCCGCCCCAGACGCACCATGCAATCGAGCAGCACCGGCAGGTTTTTTTCTTTGGAACCGCGTCCGGCGAATATCAACAGATGGGTGTTTTCATCAATGCCCAATTCGGCTCGCAGGCCAGGGTCTCGGGCATCGGGGTTGAAGGTTTGCAAGTCGACGCCCAAGGGTTGGACAAACACGTTCTTTACCCCCAGCCCGCTCAATTTGTCGGCCATGACCTGGCTCGGTGCCAGCACCCGGTCGAAGTTGCCGTAGAGCTTGCTGACATAGGCCTCGACGTTCGGCGTGACCCAATGGCCCATCCGGTTGCTGACTAGCAGCGGCAAGTCCGAGTGATAAAAACCAATGACCGGCACATCCAGTTGGCGTCGCGCATCCAGCGCCGCCCATGCGGTGAGGTAAGGGTCGCCCACTTCGATCAGATCGGGCTGTAAATCCTGTAGGACATTTCTCCATGGGGCGAGACGGAGGGGGAAACGATAACCTTTGCCAAAGGGCAGGGCAGGGGCGGGAACCGTGTAGACGCCATCCGTTTCACTCAGGTGTGCGCCCGGAATCAACAGGCTGTGGCGAATGCCAGGCTTGGTGCCAAGGCGACGGTGTTTGGCATCCAGGTACGTGCGCACGCCACCGCTGGCAGGGGCGTAGAACATGGTGATGTCCGCGATATGCACGATGAGCAGTCCTCCGGGCCTGTTGCTCTCCCTTGGTTGACCTTTATGAAGAATAGATGTTCGGTTGGGGTTTTGCGGTGGGGTGTCAGTGGGGTTTTAGGAGGGGTGATCGACCGCTTTCGCGAGCAGGCTCGCTTGTATGTTTAGACTTGAAGGGGTGGGCGGCGGCAAGCCTAATTTTATGGCTCAAGCGCAGGTTTTTGTTCATGGCTTGGGGGGGGCGCTAAGGTCTTATTGTCCTGGGCGTGCTTTTATAAAGGCACGCCAAGTGGGCAATGTTGTAAAGAAGCTTATATTTCCGTTCTCTCCTCAGGGAATTACCGACGCTGATTCCTGTGCAGTCCAGGTTTTTGTATCGACCGCGCCGGATCAAAGATTAACCATGGGTGACCAAATGCCTGACTCATTGCAACTCGTTCTCGGCGCCGACCTTGCCGCCCAGCCCATCGCCCAGGCCATGCGTCTGGCCAACCGTCACGGTCTGGTCGCAGGCGCTACCGGGACGGGTAAAACCGTCACGTTGCAGCGCATGGCCGAAGCCTTCAGTGACGCGGGCGTGGCGGTGTTTGCCGCCGACATCAAGGGCGACCTGTGTGGTCTCGGCGCCACCGGCAACCCGCAAGGCAAGATTGCCGAGCGCATCGCCGCGATGCCGTGGCTGAATCATAAGCCTCAGGCGTATCCGGTGACCCTGTGGGACATTCATGGCCAGTCCGGTCATCCACTGCGCACCACCTTGAGTGAAATGGGCCCGTTACTGCTGGGCAGTCTGCTGGAACTGACCGACAGCCAGCAGTCGGCGCTGTACGCGGCGTTCAAGGTGGCGGATCGCGAAGGGCTATTGCTGCTGGATCTCAAGGATCTGAAGGCGTTGCTCAATCACCTGCGTGACAACCCTGAGTTGCTCGGGGATGACGCCGCGTTAATGACCACCGGCTCAAGTCAGGCGCTGTTGCGGCGTCTGGCAACGCTGGAGCAACAAGGCGCCGAAGCGCTGTTCGGCGAACCGGCGCTGCAACTCGAAGATATTTTGCAGCCGACCGCTGACGGCCGCGGGCGCATTCACTTGCTCGATGCCAGTCGTCTGGTTCACGAAGCACCGAAAGTCTACGCGACGTTCCTGCTCTGGCTGCTCGCTGAGCTGTTCGAGCAGTTGCCGGAGCGCGGTGATGCGGACAAACCGCTGTTGGCGTTGTTTTTCGACGAAGCGCACTTGTTGTTCGCCGGTACGCCAAAAGCGTTGCAGGAGCGGTTGGAGCAGGTGGTACGGCTGATTCGCTCGAAAGGCGTGGGCGTGTATTTCGTCACCCAATCGCCGGGTGACTTGCCGGATGACGTGCTGGCTCAGTTGGGGTTACGCATCCAGCATGGTTTGCGCGCGTTCACCGCCAAGGAACAGAAATCCTTGCGCGCCGTGGCCGAGGGTTTCCGGCCGAACCCGGCATTCGATGCCTTGTCGGTATTGACCGAATTGGGGATTGGCGAGGCGCTGGTCGGGACATTGGCCGAAAAAGGCACGCCGGAAATTGTCCAGCGTGTTTTGATCGCGCCGCCGCAATCGCGGATAGGACCGCTGAGCGAGGCCGAACGTGCGGCACTGATCGCCAGTTCGCCGTTGCAGGGCCGATATGACAAACCGATTGATCGAGAGTCGGCTTATGAAGTGCTGATGGGGCGCAAGGGGCTGGCACCGGATCCCGATGCGGCGCCGGCCAAACCGGCGGCCGAAGAGCCAGGTTTCACCGACCAGGTTGGGGATTTTCTCGGGACGGCGGCCGCTCAGGCGTTGAAATCGGCCATGCGACAGGCGGCCAATCAGTTGGGCCGACAATTGGTGCGCGGGTTGATGGGCTCGCTGCTCGGTGGCAAAAAACGCTGATAGAGAGTGGACTCGGTCAAAATGTGGGAGCGAGTCTGCTCGCGATGGCGGTCGATCAGACAACATCTATGTTGGATGTCAGATTGCTTTCGCGAGCAGGCTCGCTCCCACAGGGGATCTATGTCAGGTTTTGGGTTTGGCGTGCGCCGCAAGGCGCTCCAGCGCAGCCCGCAGATTCGGATCGGTGATCCCGTCGGCCGTCGCCTGAATGGTTGCGCCTGCATCTGTCGACAAACTGATGGTGTGCCCGGCCGCTCCTTGCTGAACGGTTGGTGGCTGAACCTTGAACAGAATCCGCGTCAAACTGGCGAACTCATCAAACATCTGTAGCTGACGCTGCAAACGTTTTTGCTGATAACGCAGGCGGGTCGCCCAATGTCCGTCGGTGACAATCAGCAACAAACTGCCTTCGCGCCACGACGCCACATGGCAATGTTCGCGAGCGGCGGGCTGCAATTGGCTTTCGAGCAGACGTTGTAAATAACCCAGGCGTTGAGCGTGGCCAAAAATAGCTTTCAGCGGCTTGGCTTCGCGAAGCAGAACGGCGGGTGCTCTGGCCGTGAGAGGGCGAAATGCCATGATCAGACACCTGAAGTAACAGAGCCGCCATGGTAGCAGAAAGCGCCACGTACACCTGCCCCATTGCTTTGCGCGCGCTTTACCCATTAAATCAACGAGTAACTTCTGCCGCGAATGGCTTGAAGTTCAGCAAAAAGCCCTTATTTTAAGTGAGCCCCGTTATAGCGCAGTGCATGCATCGTGGAACAACGCCACTTTCCTCACCATCGTTTCCGGGTAGAATGCTCGTTCGCATGCGGCCATGAGGGCTGCACGGGCGACTCACGGGGCCGCCCTCCATCCCTTTAGTGTGGAAGATCCTGCCGATATGTTTGCGCCTTTGTTAAAGAAACTTTTTGGAAGCAAGAACGAGCGTGAAGTCAAACGCATGCTCAAGACGGTGCAACTCGTCAATGCCTTCGAAGAGCAAATGGTGGCCCTTTCGGACGATCAATTGCGTGCCAAGACAGATGAGTTCAAGGCCCGCATCGCCAAAGGGGAATCCCTCGACAAGCTGCTGCCAGAAGCCTTTGCGGTCGCCCGCGAAGCCGGCAAGCGCGTCATGGGTATGCGCCACTTCGATGTCCAGCTGATCGGCGGCATGACCTTGCATGAAGGCATGATCGCGGAAATGCGCACCGGTGAAGGCAAGACCCTGGTGGCAACACTGGGCGTTTACCTCAACGCACTGTCCGGCAAGGGCGTGCACGTTGTGACGGTGAACGACTACCTGGCCCGCCGTGACGCCAACTGGATGCGTCCGCTCTACGAATTCCTCGGCATGACGGTCGGCGTAGTCACGCCGTTCCAGCCGCCGGAAGAGAAACGTCTGGCTTACGCCGCCGACATTACCTACGGCACCAACAACGAATTCGGTTTTGATTACCTGCGCGACAACATGGCGTTCAGCATGGAAGAAAAATTCCAGCGCGAACTCAATTTTGCCGTGATCGACGAAGTCGACTCCATCCTCATCGACGAAGCCCGTACTCCGCTGATCATTTCCGGTCAGGCCGAGGACAGCTCCAAGCTGTACATCGAGATCAACAAACTGATCCCGCAGCTGGAGTTGCACGTCGAAGAAGTTGAAGGCGAAGTCACCAAGGCCGGCCACTACACCGTCGATGAGAAGACCCGTCAGGTCGAACTCAACGAAGCCGGTCACCAGTACGTCGAAGAAACGCTCACCAGCATCGGTCTGCTGGCTGAAGGCGAAAGCCTGTATTCGGCACACAATCTGGGCCTGTTGACTCACGTCTATGCCGGTCTGCGTGCGCACAAACTGTTCCACCGCAACGTCGAGTACATCGTGCAGGACGGTCAGGTGGTCCTGGTCGACGAACACACCGGTCGTACCATGCCAGGCCGTCGTTTGTCCGAAGGCCTGCACCAGGCCATCGAAGCCAAGGAAAACCTGAACATTCAGGCCGAAAGCCAGACCCTGGCATCGACCACGTTCCAGAACTACTTCCGCCTGTACAACAAGCTGTCCGGCATGACCGGTACGGCCGACACCGAGGCGTTCGAGTTCCATCAGATCTATGGCCTGCAGGTCATGGTCATTCCGCCGAACAAGCCGCTGGCTCGTAAAGACTACAACGACCTGGTGTTCCTGACGGCCGAAGAGAAGTATGCGGCCATCGTGGCTGACATCAAGGAAAGCATGGYGGCGGGCCGTCCGGTGCTGGTGGGTACGGCGACCATCGAAACCTCCGAACACATGTCCGCCCTGCTCGTGAAAGAAGGCATCGAACACAAGGTTCTGAACGCCAAGTTCCACGAAAAAGAAGCCGAGATCATTGCCCAGGCCGGTCGCCCTGGCGCACTGACCATTGCCACCAACATGGCCGGTCGTGGTACCGACATCCTGTTGGGCGGTAACTGGGAAGTGGAAGTGGCGTCCCTGGAAGATCCGACTCCAGAGCAGATTGCCCAGATCAAGGCCGACTGGCAGAAGCGTCACCAGCAAGTGCTCGAATCGGGCGGCCTGCAGGTGATCGCTTCCGAGCGTCACGAATCGCGCCGTATCGACAACCAGCTGCGTGGTCGTGCCGGCCGTCAGGGCGACGCCGGTTCCAGCCGCTTCTATCTGTCGCTGGAAGACAGCCTTATGCGCATCTTCGCCTCTGATCGGGTGAAGAACTTCATGAAGGCCCTGGGCATGCAGCCAGGCGAGGCGATCGAGCACCGCATGGTGACCAACGCCATTGAAAAGGCTCAGCGCAAGGTTGAAGGCCGTAACTTCGACATTCGTAAGCAGCTGCTTGAGTTCGACGACGTCAACAACGAACAGCGTAAAGTGATTTATCACATGCGTAACACGTTGCTGGCCGCTGACAACATTGGTGAGACCATCGCCGATTTCCGTCAGGACGTGCTTAACGCCACCGTCAGCGCCCACATTCCACCACAGTCGCTGCCTGAGCAGTGGGACGTGGCTGGTCTGGAAGCCGCATTGCAGAGCGACTTCGGTGTGGCGCTGCCGATCCAGCAATGGCTCGACGAAGACGATCACCTGTACGAAGAAACCCTGCGCGAGAAGCTGATGCAAGAGCTGATCGCGGCGTACAACGAGAAAGAAGATCAGGCGGGCGCCGAAGCGCTGCGCAGCTTCGAAAAACAAATCGTACTGCGCGTTCTGGATGACCTGTGGAAAGACCACCTGTCGACCATGGACCACCTGCGTCACGGCATTCACTTGCGTGGCTATGCCCAGAAGAACCCGAAGCAGGAATACAAGCGCGAGTCGTTCACGCTGTTCTCCGAGCTGCTGGATTCGATCAAGCGCGACTCGATCCGTGTGCTGTCCCACGTTCAGGTTCGCCGCGAAGACCCGATCGAAGAAGAACAACGCCTGCGTCAGGAAGCCGAAGCGCTGGCTGCACGCATGCAGTTCCACCACGAAGAGGCACCGGGTCTTGAGCAAGTGGAGCCGTTGGGTGAAGAGATTGATGTCGCCCTCGCAGTAGCACCGGTTCGCAACGAGCAGAAGCTGGGCCGTAACGAGCTGTGCTATTGCGGTTCGGGCAAGAAGTTCAAGCATTGCCACGGGCAGATCCAGTAAACCCCGTTTCAAACGCTGAAATACCCGCGCCGCGACCGGCATCAGCCGTCGCGGCGTTTTGCCATTTAACACCGCCGTCCATCGTATGACGGTGATGACTACATTTTTAAGGAGCGCATTCATGGCTGTTGGTCTTGGTCCTTTGCCAACGTTGCACCCGGTTGCCGGTTTTGAACTCGGTATTGCCTCGGCCGGCATCAAGCGCCCGGGGCGCAAGGATGTTGTGGTCATGCGCTGCGCCGAAGGCTCCACCGTCGCTGGTGTCTTCACGCTCAACGCCTTTTGCGCAGCGCCTGTGATCCTGGCCAAGCAACGCGTGCAAGGCCCGGTGCGTTACCTTTTGACCAATACCGGCAATGCCAACGCTGGTACCGGCGAACCTGGCCTGGCCGCAGCCGAGCGTACGTGCGCCAAACTGGCTGAGCTGACGGGCGTTGATGCCAGCCTGGTGTTGCCGTACTCCACGGGAGTGATCGGCGAGCCGCTGCCGGTCGAGAAAATCGAGGGCGCGCTGCAAGCGGCCCTCGACGACCTGTCGATCCACAACTGGGAAGCTGCCGCCACCGGCATCATGACCACCGACACCCTGCCAAAGGGTGCCAGTCGCCAGTTCCAGCATGACGGCGTGACCATTACCGTGACCGGCATCAGCAAAGGCGCGGGCATGATCCGTCCGAACATGGCGACCATGCTCGGCTACATCGCCACCGACGCCAAAGTCTCCCGCGACGTGCTGCAAAACCTGCTGCTGGACGGGGCGAACAAGTCGTTCAACCGCATCACCATCGACGGCGACACCTCGACCAACGACTGCTGCATGCTGATCGCCACCGGTCAGGCTGCTTTACCGGAGATCACCCGCGCCGAAGGCGAATTGTTCGCCAAGCTCAAGCAAGCGGTGTTCGAGGTGTGCATGGACGTGGCTCAAGCCATCGTTCGCGACGGCGAAGGCGCCACCAAGTTCGTCACCGTTGAAGTCAACGGCGGCGGCAATCACCAGGAATGCCTGGACGTCGGTTACACCGTGGCGCACTCGCCGCTGATCAAGACAGCCTTGTTTGCCTCCGATCCGAACTGGGGCCGTATTCTGGCTGCCGTCGGTCGTGCCGGCGTACCAAACCTGGACGTGAGCAAGATCGACGTGTTCCTCGGCGAGGTGTGCATTGCCAGCCAGGGCGCGCGTGCCGCGACTTACACTGAAGCCCAGGGCGCGGCAGTGATGCAGCAGGAAGAGATCACCATCCGTATCGAGTTGGGTCGTGGCGCTTGCAGCGAAACCATCTGGACCACCGACTTGTCCCACGAATACGTGAAGATCAACGCCGAGTACCGTACTTAAGACCGAGTCGCCCCAATCGCGAGCAGGCTCGCTCCCACAGTAGATTTCCATTGAACACAGATTTTGTGTACAGCAGGAAACAATGTGGGAGCGAGCCTGCTCGCGATGACGGTCTTTCAGTCACCACAAGACTGGCCTGTACCCCATCAAAAAGGTCCCGAACATGAGCCTCCACCTGATCATCGGCGACAAACTGCATTCCTCCTGGTCCCTGCGCGGCGCTCTGGCCCTCGACCTGACCGGCGCTGTCTACACCGAAGAACTGATCAAGCTGGGTCAGCCCGACACCCGCGAACGCCTGCTCAAACATTCGCCAACCGGCAAAGTCCCGCTGCTGAAGACTGAACACGGCACCATCGCCGATTCCCTGGCAATTGCCGAGTATCTGGCCGAACAATTTCCCGAGGCCGGTCTCTGGCCAAAAGACACCGCCGCTCGTGCACAGGCGCGTTCGGCTTGTGCGCAGATGCACGCAGGGTTCTTTGCCATGCGCGGCAACATGCCGTTCGACCTGAGCCGCGATGCGCCGCTGTCGCCGACACCTGATGATGTTCAGGCGGACATCCAGCGCATGCTGGCGTTGTGGGCTGAATGCCGCGAGGCGGCGACCGACACCGGTCCTTTCCTGTTCGGTGGTGCGACCCTGGCCGATGCGTACTTCGCGCCCATCGCCGTACGCCTGCGTACCTATCAGGTGAAATTGCCGGCAGCGGACGAGGCCTACGTCGAAACGATTTACCAATGGCCGGCTTTCAAGGCTTGGCAGAAAGCAGGTCTGGAGGAGGTTGCGCAGTGAAAAGAGTCCACGTAGCCGCTGCCGTCATCCGTGATCACAGTGGCAAGATCCTCATTGCACGTCGGGCCGACACTCAGCATCAAGGCGGTCTGTGGGAGTTTCCTGGTGGCAAAGTCGAGGACAACGAGTCTGTCGAAACCGCGCTGACCCGTGAGCTTCAGGAAGAACTGGGCATTGTGGTCAGCACTGCGCGGCCGCTGATCAAGGTTCATCACGACTACCCGGACAAGCACGTGTTGCTGGACGTCTGGGAAGTCTCGGCCTTTACCGGCGAACCCCACGGCGCCGAAGGTCAGCCGTTGGAATGGGTTTCACCGCGCGATCTGGGGAACTACGAGTTCCCGGCCGCCAACCAGCCAATCGTCGCTGCTGCGCGGTTACCGGCTGAATACTTGATTACTCCCGAAGACCTTGAAACCCCGGCCTTGCTGCGCGGTATCCAGAAAGCCATCGCGGGGGGGATCAAACTGATCCAGCTACGCGCGCCCAACGGCTACGACCCCAAATACCGCGACCTGGCGGTGGACGCGGCGGGGCTGTGTGCCGGCAAGGCACAGCTTATGATCAAGGGGCCGTTCGAATGGCTCGGTGATTTCCCGTCCGCCGGTTGGCACATCACCTCGGCGCAGTTGCGTAAATATGCGGCGGCGGGGCGTCCACTGCCAGCATCGCGTTGGTTGGCAGCGTCGTGTCATAACGCTGAAGAACTGGCGTTGGCCGAGCAGATGGGGGTGGACTTTGTGACCTTGTCGCCGGTGCAGAAGACCCAGACGCATCCTGATGCTCAGCCGTTGGGTTGGGAGCAGGCTTCGGTATTGATCGAAGGCTTCAGCAAGCCGGTGTTCCTGTTGGGCGGTATTGGTCCGGCAGAGCGGCAACAAGCCTGGGAAGCGGGGGCGCAGGGCGTGGCGGGGATTCGGGCATTCTGGCCTGAGGCCTGACCTGATCGTTCCCACGCTCTGCGTGGGAATGTATCCCTGGACGCTCTGCGTCCGCTTTTGGGACGCGGAGCGTCCCTTGCTGMATTCCCACGCAGAGCGTGGGAATGATCAGTTGGAAGGTTTCACTGCCGGCTGCCAAAGAATCTCCGCAACCCCCTGTCGCTTGGCAATCACCCGCGCCACCACAAACAACAGATCCGACAACCGATTGATATACGCCAGGCCAACCCCGGCCAGCGGCTCGATCGCATTCAATTGCTGGCACCGTCGCTCCGCACTGCGCGCCAGGCTTCTGCACACATGGGCCTGAGCGATCAGCGCTGAACCGCCCGGCAGAATGAAATTCTCCAGCGGCCCCAACTCTTCATTCCACCGATCAATCGCCAGTTCCAGGCGTTCGATTTCCGCCGCATCCAGCGCCTGATAAACCGGCATCGCCAGCTCGCCACCCAGGTCGAACAACCGGTGCTGACAAGGAGTCAAAATCTCGATCACCTCGTTCAATCCCGGATATGTGGCGCTTTCTGCGGCCAGCCCAGCCAACAGCACGCCGACTTGACTGTTCAGCGAATCGACTTCGCCAATGGCCTCGATTCGCGGGTGGTCCTTGGGCACTCGGCGACCATCTCCGAGCCCGGTTTCGCCTTTGTCGCCAGTGCGGGTGTAAATCTTCGACAAGCGAAAGCCCATGGGTTACCTCGATAGCTGATTGAGTTCTTGAGGGGCGACCGCCGTGCCCGACAAGGGCAGGCGCAAGGTGAAGCAGGTACCTTGGCCCTGCGTCGACTGCACTTCCATCTGCCCCTTGTGATTGTTGGTGATGATGAAATAGGAGACCGATAGGCCCAGACCGGTGCCTTGGCCGATTTCCTTGGTGGTGAAAAACGGCTCGAACGTGCGTTTGCGCACGCTTTCGCTCATGCCGATGCCATTGTCCTCGACCTGGATTTCTGCCCATGGCGGATTCAGTCGAGTCCGCAGAATGATCCGCCCCGGTTCGCTGTCGTCCTCACGCTGGTGAATGGCCTGGGCCGCGTTTTTCAACAGGTTGAGCAGCACTTGTTCCAGTTCGTTGGCGGTGCCGGGCACCGGGCCCAGCGCCGGATCGAACTGGCGAATGATCGCCTGGCCCTTGAAGTCAAAACCGATCGCCAGGTCGAAGTCGTTACCGGCGATTTCCACCGCTTGATCGATCAGCGCCGGCAGGTCGCAAGGGGCCATTTGCCGGGTGCTACGGCGGCTGAAGCTGAGCATGTGCGTGACAATCTTCGCCGCGCGGGCACCAGCCTGCTGAATGCCATCCAGCAATTGTGGCACTTCACGCACTTTCAAGTAGTGGTTGACTGTTTCCAGTTCAATACCGATCTGCTCGGCCTGCTCCATGTTCTTTGGCAGATCAGGTGACAGGCGTCGGCGAATGTTTTGTACGTTATGCAGGATCGCGCCCAACGGGTTATTGATTTCGTGGGCCATGCCGGCGGCGAGGCCGCCGACCGAGAGCATTTTTTCCGACTGCACCATCATTTCTTCCAGGGACAGGCGCTGGGTAATGTCGTCGATCCGGATCACCACGCCGCGCCCGGCACCGCCCATCAGCGGGTAAAAGGTCAGGGCGTAATGTTTGGGCTCATCATCCTTGAACCACGTCACGCGCTCGATCTTGGCCACGGTATGTTGCTCGACGGTCTGCTTGAGCTGCGGCAGAAACGGTTTCAACGGTTCGAAGGCGAGGAAGATCGGCTGGTTCAGGGCTTCATCCAGACGCGTGCCGGACAAGGCGCTGGCCTCCTGATTCCACTGGGTCACGTAGAGCTGTTCGTCGAGGGCGATCAGTGCAGACGGCATGGAGTCGATGATGCTGTTGAGGTAATTCTGGAAACCGGTGAGTTTCTTTTCGATCTTGCTGCGCACCTGGACTTCGAGTTCGAGCTTGCGATTGGTATGGCGCGTTTCTTCGGCCAGGCCCTGGGCCTGGTCGTAAGCGGCCTGGGAGTCGTCCCGGGCACGCTTGAGTTGCTGCTCCCGGGCCTCGATCCGCGAGAGCATGGTGTTGAATGCCTCGGCGAGGCTGCCGATTTCGTCGTGGTTGCCGCGGGAGGCCCGCAGCGCATAGTTCTCCTCGCGAGTCACTTGCCGGGACAGCTCTTCGAGCTCATGGATTGGGCGTGTGATCAGGCGTTTGATTTGCCGGGCGATCACCAGCCACAACAGCACGCTGAAGATCAGAATGCCAAGGCTGGCAGTCAGGGTGCCGGTGTAGAACGCCATCGGCAGTTCGCTGCTGGCCACCAACAGTAAATGACCAGGCTCTGTACCGGGACGGGGCAGGGTGATCAATTGATTGCTGCGAAACTCGGTCGCTTGCCAGGCTTCAATGTGCTGATAGTGCCCCGGCAGGCTCAGTTTGTCGCCATGCTGCAACTGCGCCAGCCGCTCGCCCTTGCCGTCATAAAGGGCTGCCGCACGCAGGGGAGAGTAGCTGTCGAGTTCGTTGAGCAGGCGTTCCGCGTTTTGTGGCGACTTTAAGGCGTCGGCCACCATGCTGGGGTTGGACACCAGTCGGCCAATGGTCTGCAAGGCTTGGGGCGCCATGCTTTCCTGGGAGATGTAATAGGACGCACTGATGAACGTCAGGTTGGCGACCAGCAGTATGGTGATCAACAGCACCAGCAGGGCGGCCAGCAACTTCTGGCCGACGGGGAGGTTTTCGAGGCGCTGGCGCAATGGCATCAGGTTCGTCGCTGAATAGGAACAAGTGGGCAGCGTAGCCGCTGCTCAGTCGCTGGGCAATCCAAGGCTGAGCAGATGGCCGATCAGCCGTTGCTGTAGTTGATGGAGGTGGGGCAGGTTCAGTTGGTGCCGCGAGGCTACTTTGCAGACGTAACCCAGCAGGTAGGTGATTTCGGTGCGGCGCTGATTCGCAACGTCCTGGTACATCGAGGAGTAGTTGGCCGCCGTGGCATGGATTACACGCTCGACTTCCTGTTGCAGGTTTTCTGCCGCCGCAGGCTGACCACAGCGTTCCAGCAACTCGGTCAATTCACCGCAAAGGGTTGCGACTTCGCACTGGTGATCCTGCAATCCGCCATTGCGACAATTATGAAGAACGGTCAATGGATTGATTGCGCAGTTGAGCGCCAGCTTGCGCCATAACCGTGTGAGGATGTCGGTGCTCCATTCATGGGGAATCCCGGCAKCCGTCAAATCATCCAGCCAGATCGGCGCCACTGGATGGCCTGCATCGCCCAGCCAGGTGTAACCGTGACCTGCGAACACCACACGCCAGTCGCCATCGCGAAATGCACCTTCAGTACTCGATGCGCTCACACAACGTGCCTGCGGCACCTGCGCCGCGACCGCGTCCTGACTGCCGAGGCCGTTCTGCAACAGGATCAATTCAACGTCAGGCGTCAGGCGTGGCGCCAGTTGCGCGACAGCTTTCTCGGCGTCGTAGGCCTTGCAGGCCACCAGCAGGCGACTGATCGGTTCATGGCAGTGCGGTGTCTGGCCGGGAATGTCATAAGTAGTGGCGTCGCCCTGTTCCACCAGCGTCAGCCCGCCCGCCGACTGATAGGCCTGCAAGCGTTGTTCATTGCGAACGATCAGCCTGACCGGCAAACCGGCCCGCGCCAGACGTGTGGCCCACAACGTGCCGAGGCTGCCGGCACCCAATACATGCCAAGGGGTCGACATCAGCTTTTTACTCGGTTTGATGCAGGCATGTGACGCTCGCAGTATGGGTTGGAAAAGACCCGTTATAATGAGCCCGATTTTAACCGCAAGCCAAGCGCGCACCACCGCAATCGAGTGCGCCTTTTTATTGGAGAGATTACATGCCGTCGTTCGACGTGGTATCCGAACTGGACAAACACGAAGTTACCAACGCGGTCGAAAACGCCGTCAAGGAACTCGATCGTCGTTATGACCTGAAGGGCAAGGGCACGTTCGAGTTCAAGGAAAAGGACCTGACCGTCAACCTGACCGCTGAGGCCGACTTCCAGCTCGAAGCGATGATCGAGATCCTCAAGCTGGCGCTGGTCAAGCGCAAAATCGACGTGCAGTGCCTTGAAGTCAAGGATGCCTACGCGTCGGGCAAGCTGATGAAGCAGGAAGCGGTCCTCAAGGAAGGCATCGACAAAGAGCTGGCGAAGAAAATTGTCGCTCACGTCAAAGACGCCAAGCTCAAGGTCCAGGCCGCCATTCAAGGCGAGCAGGTGCGCATTACCGGCAAGAAACGTGACGATTTGCAGGAAGCCATCGCCGCCCTGCGCGCCAAGACGTTCGATATGCCGCTTCAGTTCAACAACTTCCGCGACTGACCTTTAACGCGGGAACCTCTCGGCGCTTTCGGCGTCCGAGGCCCAAGCAGCGGCAGAAATGATTGAGCCGGAGACGGCTCGGTTGTTCTGCCGCTTTATTTTTTGTGTGCCGGAAAACCGGAAAATCAAGGAGAGCGTAGATGGACTTAAATGCTGAGGTAAACAACCTGGTCAAGATGTCCCAGGCCTGGATCCCGATGATCATGGAGTACGGCAGTCGTGTCCTGCTGGCAGTGATCACCCTGGCTGTCGGTTGGTGGCTGATCAATAAAGTGACACAAAAGCTCGGCGGCCTGCTGGCGTTGCGTAACGCCGACCTTGCGTTGCAAGGGTTCATCAGCAGCCTGGCGAACATCATTCTCAAGGTTTTGCTGATCGTCAGCGTAGCGTCGATGATCGGTGTGGAAACCACTTCGTTCGTCGCGGCCATCGGTGCGGCGGGTCTGGCCATCGGTCTGGCCTTGCAGGGCAGCCTGGCTAACTTCGCCGGCGGTGTGTTGATTCTATTGTTCCGTCCGTTCCGGATCGGTGACTGGATCGAAGCCCAAGGTGTTGCCGGTACCGTCGACAGCATTCAGATCTTCCACACGGTACTGCGGACCGGCGATAACAAAACCATCATCGTGCCTAACGGCAACTTGTCGAACGGCATCATCACCAATACCAATCGTCAACCAACGCGTAAAGTGGTGTTCGACGTGGGTGTGGATTACGAAGCGGACTTGCAGAAGGCCCGTGAGGTTTTGCTGGAACTGGCCAAAGATCCGCGTGTATTGGCAGATCCGGCACCTCAGGCGGTGGTTTCTACTTTGGGTGACAGTTCGATCACTCTTTCGCTTCGGGTCTGGGTAAAGACAGCCGACTACTGGGATGTGATGTTCATGTTCAACGAACAGTCCCGTGATCGTTTGAAAACTGCCGGCATTGATATCCCTTTCCCACAGCGGGTTATTCGGGTGGTGCAGGAGTCTGTGTCGCAGTGATTGTTTTTTGATCATGTCTGACTGCTAAGTCAGGCATGTTCTTAACAGATCTGATTGTTTAAACGTAATATTTCAGCCAACAAAAAAGGCCCATCCGAAGATGGGCCTTTCTTTGATTACCGGGTGCTGACTTTCTGCAATTACAGAATGTTGAGCGGGTAGTCGGTGATCAGGCGGAACTCTTTGACATCGCCTTCGCCTTCGTCAGCATTGGCGTAGTGCCATGCTTGACGGATGCGGAACGACAGATCTTTGGCTGGGCCAGATTGAACGACGTACTTGGCTTCAAAGTTGATTTCGTGGTGCTTGCCGTCTTCGCCGTACAGACCAGCATAAGCGCTGCCCGCTGGAGTCTTGGTGCCGTCGATGTTCCAACCGTCCACGTAACGGGTCATGAAGCTCAGGCCAGGTACGCCATATTCAGCCATTTTCAGGTCGTAACGGGCTTGTACCGATTTCTCGCCAGGACCGTTGAAGTCAGAGTACTGGATGGAGTTGGCGAGGAAAATCGAGTCGCCACCGCGGTTGTTCTTGCCCACGCCGATGTAGTCGAACGGAGTATCGCCGTTAACCTTCTGGAAGCCCAGGGTCAGGGTGTGCGCATTCAGGAACGAGTAAGCAGCAGCCAGCGAGAAGGCGGTGTTGCTGATTTCGCCTGCGTCAGCGTTACCAGTGTCCTGAGTGTTGTAGATGTTACCGTCGAAGTTCAGCGACTGAGTGCCACCCAGTGCGAGGGTGTAGTTCGCGTTGGCGTAGTACTGGTTCCAGATGTCTTCGAGCTTGGCGCCGTAGAGCGAAAGGCTCAGTGCATCGGTAACGCCCCATTTGCCGCCAGCGTAGTCGATGGAGTTGGCTTCTACGCCTGCGTACGTTGCAAACAGGCCGCCGTCATGGGCGTTTTTGTCCTGGCTGGTCGCCGAGTAGAAGTGACCGCCTTCCAGGTCAACGTTGTTGAATTCGCTGCTCTGCAGTTGGAAACCGCTGGCAGTTTGAGGAAGGATACGGGAACCGCCAACAGCAAACACTGGAGCAGTGCTTGGCTGCATGTCACCGGCTTTCAGCTCGGTTTTGGATACGCGGATTTTAACGGCGCCGCCGGCTTTGCCTTGGCTGTCGTTAACATGGCGACTGCCATTAGCGTTAGGGGTATCGCTACGGCTCATGTTGCCGGTGCCGCTGGTGCCGTCGCCACCATCCAGTTTGATGGCCAGGTAGCCGAATGTATCAACGCCAACGCCGATCAGGCCCTTGGTGTAACCGGAGCTGTAGTTGCCCCAGATACCCTGGGTCCAGTCTTTCTGGTCGGGGTTGCCGTTTTTGTTGTCACGGTTGAAGTAGTAGTTGCGAACCAGCAAGTTCAGCGAGCTGTCTTCAACAAAACCTTTGGCTTCAGCCTGGTCACTTACGAAAGGTGCGGCCGTAGCCAACTGAGTACTGGCTGCTGCTGCAACTGCCAGTGCGATGGTGCTCCACTTCATCACGCGCATCGTGATTTGCTCCTTTGGTTTTAGAAGAGTACTGCCGTCCCACCTGATTTATTATCTGGGCGGCTCTTTCTTTTTGTGTCGGCGCAAACTTATATCACGCCGACTCTATTGGCGATACTTGCGTATCCATCCTTTCGGCTTCTTTACGACCCTGTCGCAAACAGCTCGGTAGATGTCGCAAATTTACAGCGTCAATGCAAGCGGGCCGGCAACTTTAAGGTTGTTTTCCAGGGCTTGAACTTCGGTAAAAAGTGTCCTTGGTGAAACGTTTGAATCTCCATCGGGCAACCCTGCCGCTGTTTTTATTTGCCTTGAGCCTTCCACATCCCGCAGAGGTTTTCAAGGCGATGTGGGTATGGATGCAACAAACGTGCACAATTTTGCAATTCGTTGGCTTTTTTTCTTCTGACCGGTCTTTCGCTATAAAAACCTCATAAAACCGGGCGTTCAAAGCCCGTTTTATTCGGCTTGACGCAAAGGTTTGCATCGTGTTCCAGCATGCGGGGCGTCGGTGTAACAATTTAAAACGTTACCGGTCCACCCCGCAAGTGAGTAGATGGCGGATGCTGACGCACCCAGCGTAGACTAACTGTGCGATTTTGGTGCAGGAAATTTTAACCGCTGTACCGAATTCATACAGTGCTGTCTTTTGTCCGAGTCGAACAGATCGTTGTCAATCAGTCATTTCAGTGTCTTGGGCTGAAGGTTGGTTCTGTAATGGTGCGGATTGGCAAAAACGCTTCATGTCGGGGCGTGTGTCTGTTCGTGAAGCCAGCGCCGTTCGCAGGTATGCTGCCGTCCTGTCGCTTGGTGCGCCGTCCTTCGGAAGGGGCGCTAAGCTGAAAATTGAGAACCAGGCGGGAGTGCGCACAGTGTTCGCTTTAGATCCACGGCTTCAACAAGACACGCTACCGATTGGGGATTTCCCGCTCTGCCGGTTGTTGTTGTCCAACGATTCGAATTACCCCTGGTTCATCCTGGTGCCTCGTCGCGACGATATCAGCGAGATATTTCAGTTGAGTGTCGCCGAGCAGCAACAGCTGTGGCAGGAGACGACTGCGTTGGCAGAAACGCTGAAGGATTCGTTCGACGCCGACAAACTGAATGTCGCGGCCTTGGGTAACGTTGTCAGTCAGCTACACATGCATGTGATTGTGCGTAAGCGTGAAGACGCCGCCTGGCCTGCTCCGGTCTGGGGCAAACTGCCGGCCACGCCCTACACTGCGGAGCAGATCGCAGTGATTCGCGAACGCCTGCGTTTGGTGTTGGCCGAAGATTTCACGTTTCTGGAGGGTTGAATCATGAGCCTTGAAGAACGCGTTACCGATCTGGAGAGTCAGTTGGCGTTTCAGGATGACGCCCTTCAGTCATTGAGTGATGTGCTGGCGACGCAGCAGCGTGCCGTTGAACGCCTGCAGCTGCAAATGGCTGCACTGCTCAAGCGGCAGGAGGAAATGGCCGGCCAATTCGAAACCTTCGAAGAGGAAGCGCCACCGCCGCATTACTGACTTTTTATGATAAAGAAGCAGGCAATAAAAAACCGCGAACAACCTGGCTGTTCGCGGTTTTTTTTAGCCTTGAATCAGCGACGCGGCAGGGCGGCGATCACATCTTCGGCTTGCAGGCCTTTGTCACGATTCATGACAGAGAACTCCACACGCTGGCCTTCGACCAGAACGCGGTGGCCTTCGCCACGAATTGCCCGGAAATGCACGAAAATATCATCGCCGGAATCGCGGGAAATAAAGCCGAAGCCTTTGGATGTGTTGAACCACTTGACGGTGCCGGTATCGCGGTTGCTCATGTCATAGCTTGGCGAGGTGGCTGCCGGTGAAGATTTGTAGAAGCTGACGCCCAGGTGCAGGAAAACGGCGGACAGGGCAGCTAACAGGCTGAACAGAACGGCGGGTTGACCGGCGATGACAGGCATCGGCGCGAGCAATGTCAGAAGTTGCAGGAAGACGGCCAGAACCAGCAGCGCGCTGACCAGGTTTTGCAGTTGGTGGCGCGGGCCTTTGTTCCAGTAAGGGATAACAGGAGCAAGGGTGAGGTTCAGCAGGCCGAAAAACGCCAGGTACAGCGCATCGGGTTGTTGCAGGTAAGGGACCGCTTCAGCTCGCAGGCTGGGGATGAAGGACAGCAGCAGGGCGGCTGCGCCCGTTAGCAGGTGGACGATTTTCAACATTTTGATTAACTCGCGTTAAGACGGATCACAAGGAAGAGCTGATGGAGCACGGTTCGCTTCAGAACAATAAGAGGCGTTGGGCACGTACCCGGTATCAGCCTATGCGCAGCCCCCGGAAAAAATAGGCGGTAGCGACACACTGTCTATTTAACAGCAAAGCCTGCGGCTACTCAAATCAGGCAGTCCGGCGGTGCTCTAGTGTTCGATCTGTCGCGGATCATGGCTTTCTTCTATTAAGAAGAAACCGGCGTGCAGGCTCCGAAGACATGATCAAGCAGCTTGCCGAGGAGGCGGGAGGCAGTCAGGTCCTTGGGTTTTGATCTCATTCTGGCTTTTTACTTCATCAGATCTCTTTTGCGCTGGGTAAGACGCGCCTGAGTGCGTGGGAAAACGGCCGGCCTAGGACGGGCTCCATGATCTCCCTTTAGCTGTTGGCTTATCCTACATGGATGGTCATAAAGTCATCTGGATATACCTTTGCGCCTGCGCTTTTATAAGGCAACAGATGTAGCTCTTATAGAAGGCAAGAATGGCAAAGGAGTGTCAGCAATATGGATTACGAAGACAGGCTGGACGAAGGGAGTCTCCGCACGACCGGGGATATAAGGGTTGATCCGTTCGTCAGCGAATTTGATATGGGGCTGGCCCGGCCTTTATCCCGCTCGGTGCGTTTGAATGGTTTTGCGACCTGCTTGCGGCTTGAGCAGGTCTACTGGGATATTTTGGGCGATATGGCCAAGGTCAATTGCTGTTCTGTCAGTGCGCTACTGTCCCATGTGGACCGCGAAGTGCATTTGCGTCACRGCGGGGTCAAGAACTTCACCGGGCTGGTGCGGGTTGTCTGCGTTGTGCGCAGCTTGAAGGAGGGGAGCTGCATTGTGATGCCCTAGTCGCAGTGGCTTTAGG
>NZ_JBFUKU010000048.1:0-27427 GCF_056400685.1 Pseudomonas sp. P5_A12
GCCCGGGCTGGTAACCCAGTGCCAGACGCTTGTTCGCGGGCACGGCGTGGAGGACCGATTCAAGAAAATCGTCGGCTTCATGCAGTTTGTTATTGGCGCCGTCACGCACTTCGTATTGGCCAGATTCCTCGCGGATCAGCAGTCGCACGGTCGTTGCATCCTCGGCGCCGACACTGCATCGCAGGGGACCGTCGAAACTGCCCTCGCGCACTTCAATGCGCAGTTCGGCGAATGTGTCGCTGTGCAGGCGGAGCGTATTCAGAACCAGCCTTTCGGTATCCGGCCCCCACTGTGCGTCATCATGGAAGCCCTCGTAGGCGTGGCTGAGCCGTGCTTCGAAGGCGGCTTCGCGGGCCAGGGTTTTCAAGCGCAGCGGCAAGAGCTGTTCTTTTGTCAGGCGCTCCAGTTCACCGCCACGGGCCTGGCCCAGCAGCGTTTCGGCCGTGCGGACCGGCAGCTGCGGTACCGTTTGACGAAGCACACGGATACGCGGGTTTTCCGAGGTTTGCCCGGCCTGGTAAAGCTGGTTGAAAATCTCCGTCCTGTACTTGCCGGCTTCATTGGCCAGTCGATTGCGCAGGGCTTGCACGCGATCTCCCTTGGCGACCTGCGGACCGAGTAGGGCTTGAAGTTCGGCTTCGTTCAAAAACTCGACGACGCTTTGCGGTAACTGGCCGCTCATGACATCGGACAGACTGGTGGCGAGGGTCTGTTCGTCGGTGGCCTGGCCGTTGCCGTACTGGCGAAAACGCCCGGTCAGGTCGGTGTTTTCGTAGACCTTCAGCGACTTCTCTGCGGGCCAGCCGTCCAGATAAGCCACCAGAGACTCGAACCAGTAAGTGTTCGGTTCGAGGGGCTGCCCGGCACGGATTTGCCTGATCATTGCGTCGATCTGCCGGTCAATCTTCAATCGCAGCAGGCTGTCTGCAAGTAATGGCGGAGGTGGCGCGCTCTCGATGTACATCCGGCGCAGCGCATCGTCGTCGGTACCGCTGGCGATACGAGCCCGCTCAAGCGCTGCATCGCTGAAACCGTCCACGTCATGACCGAGACGGCGCATCAATGTCGCACCTTCCCAGTCCTGCGGATTTTCGCCTTCATGGGTCCAGGCACCCAGGCCATTGGTGTTCAATTCGGGTAAATAGGCGTTGGCACGTTGAGGATGCTTGATGCGGTAGCGACCCCGCGTCGCCTGGTATTGCACGGCGTAGTGCTTGCCGTCCAGTGGCAACACGCTTTGCCCCTTGTGCGCATGCAAGCCGCGCTCATCCGGTCGGGAGCCGTCCGGCAACGAGAGGTCGGGCTGTTCGTAGGGTGTTAGATCGGGATGCCACAACCGAGGCTCACCGTTGGGCAGCCTCACCGGTTTCATGCCTTCAATCAGTGGCGACAGCCTCAGGCGCGCGAACTTGCCAAGCTCTGCGCCAGCCGCAAAAGCCGCCAGTTGAATGATGTTCGTCACTACCGCGACGATGTGCCCGGCGGCTTCGATCCATAACCCTTCGGCCATGTCGACGATGGATTCGACCACGTCACTGGTGATCTGGTAGGCGGTATAGACCATCATCAACTCACCCAGGAAGGGTACGAACGGCGTGATGACAATCAGCGCGACGTTGAAAATGTCCGAGACAATTTTCTTGAAGTTGTCCCACCAGGCCCAGCGGGCGTTGCTGTCGGCATCGGCGGTGGACACGGCGATGTGTCGGGCGTCGTTGAGAATCTTGTTCAGTTTTTGCTGATAGAGATGTGTCCACAGATTGTCGTTGATCAGTTCGGTACGAAAATGCAGCCGAGGGTGAGCCACCGGCTCTTCGCGCCATGGTGGCCGCTGATCCAGTGGCTCCTTTTTGTGCCAGCGCACCTCAGTCAGGTTCTGCTGGAGTTCGGCGAAAAACAGCCCGCGTTGTTGATGAGGGACGAATTGACTGAAGTATTGGCGGTAGGTCATACGGCTGGATCTGATCAGTTTGTTTTCCCGCAGTTGGCGCGTCAGTTCATTCAGGAAGTCGGGGAGCGACGGGTATGCCTTCAGCGGATGTTCGGGGTCTTGCGGGACATAAGCGATCACTTGCTCGGTCTGCCATGTCCGGTCCAGATCCGGGGCGATCAGGACAATGCCGGTCAACGCCGTGTCCAGCACTGAAATTTGGTGAAGCCGCTGGGTTTTGCCTTTGATTTTTAAGTTTCGCTGACCATCGAGCATCGCCAAGACCACATCTCGGGTGTGAGGTCCGATGTCTCCGGCCATCACCGCCAACTGCGCTGCCGCTTTGAATGCGGCCTTCTGGCTAATGACGATTTTTTTCTTCAAGACCGTTTTGGCAACGGCATCGCCGGACAACAACACACTCTCGAGGTACCGGGTGTAACGGGCGCCGATATCCAGTTCGCGACACAGGGTCTGGAACTGAGCGATGGACATCTTGTGTTTGAGCGGCTTGATGTCGAACAACCCACGCTCATCGGGTTGGCTGATGAAATCCGAATCGGCTTCGCAGGTTTCTGAGCGTGCGAAGTTGTGCAGTGCGGCGTCCAGTAGAGAAACAGTTCGGGTGACAACACCTTTTGAAATATCTATGGCGTACCACGGCTGTTGCTTGGGTAAGTAAAGATGCAGGAATGTTGTTTTGACGTCGTCCTCGACGCCATAGTGTTGCTTGAGTGCGGCACTCAATAAGGGTTCGGCAAACTCATAAACATTCTGCAACTTATCGAGCAACTGGTCGATGCTGTTGTGTTCGGTCCACAGTTCCAGATTGGCATCTTGTAACTGGCTGTGATCGTACTGTGAGGCGGTTGTGATCCAGCTCGCGGGGCTTATTTGTACGGAGCTTAGTTCCCGGACTCTTTTGAGTGATGAGCTTTTGAACACGAGAGGGATGCGGCTCTTGATAAACGCGTAGTGACGACCACTGTTGCCAAGTATGTCCGGCTCTTGATCTGCGGTTATACGTCCTTGTAAGTCAGACATCGTTCTAATAAACCTTGAGCGTTAATAGGAGCTTCCAGCCTACCTTTCATTGCTCAAAGTTAAAGTTTGAATAACTGCTGTTAAGTCAGAGTTCGTCCTTGAAAAAACATTGAAATTATCAATGTTGAAAATAACTATGTACCACCTGCGCGCACAGCCGGTTCTGTTAACGCCGCACTACTTCAATCGGCAGGCACCCAGTGTTGCCGGTGGGTTGCAGGAACGGCGTCAGAATCGGCGCCATGCCCTTGAGCACTTGCACCGGCAGCGCGGAAGTGAACGTGAACGATTCGGCCGAGCGCCCCGGCACGAAGGCGGTGAGGGTGCCGAAATGGTGATCGCCGATGAAGAACACGAAGGTCGCCGTGCGATTGAGGGATTTGGAGCTGATGACCCGCCCGCCGGAACCAATGGCTGAAATGCGGTTATCGCCGGTGCCGGTCTTGCCGCCCATGGCCAGCGGCTTGCCATCGGGGAGGGCGAAACTGCCTGAAACACGTCTCGCCGTACCGGCATCTACCACTTGCGACAAGGCTTCGCGCATGGCCGTGGCGACTTCGGATGGCATCACCCGCTTGCCCACTTCCGGATCATTGATCAACTTGGTTTCGTACGGTGTGTCCGCCGCGAAATGCAGCGTGTCGATGCGCAGTGTCGGCATGCGCACGCCATCGTTGAGAATGGTGCCGATCAACTCGCCCAGCGCCGCCGGACGGTCGCCAGAACTGCCGAGGGCGGTGGCCAGCGACGGCACCAGGTGATCAAACGGGTAGCCGACTTGTTGCCAGCGTTGGTGAATATCGAGGAACGCTTCGATCTCGAGCATGGTGCGAATACGGCTGTCACGGGCGCCTTTGTGACGGCTTTTGAATAGCCAGCTATAGACTTCCTGGCGTTCGAAATGGCTGGCCTTGACGATCTGGCTCCACTTGGCGTCAGGGTTGTTCAACAGATAGCCCATCAGCCACAGGTCCAGCGGGTGGACCTTGGCGATGAAGCCCTGATCCGGCAGGTCGTAGGCACCTGGGCTGTAGTTTTCATACAGCCGTTGAAGGCGTTCGTCGGTGAGTTTTTCGGTAGGTTTTCCGGTGGGCTTGGGACCTTTGAGGTGCGAGCGCACAAAAGCGTTAAAACTTTCCTGACTGGCTTGCGGCAGCAGATAACGGTGAATCGCCGCCAAGCGAACCGGGGTAGGGCGCGTGCTGTCGAGGAAGGTGTCGAGCCTTTCCTGGGTATCCTTGTTTTTGTACTTCTTCCAGAACTTCAGCAGGAACGAGGTACCTTCGCGGTCGGCAAAATTGGCCAGGTACTCCTGACGCCGAGGGTCGCGGTCGTCCTTGAGCAGTTCGGCGCTGCTGTTGGGGCCGGAATACGTGGCGTAACGCACCAGGTCGCGCATCAGCCGAATGAACGGCAGGTTGATGGATTCGCGCAGGGCATCGCGCAAGGTCGGTATGCGGCCGTTGTCTTCCTTGCGAAAGTTATGGAACACGTGTAACCCGCCCCCGGTGAAAAACGCTTCGCCGGGGTTGGCCGAGTATTTGCGATCCAGTGCGGCGCCAAGCATGGCCGGCAGGTTGCGGTCATTGTTCTCGATCAGGTAATCGACGGCCCAGCGGCTCAGGCGGTCCTGGTCAGGGACGTCGAGTTTTTTCAGTTCAGGGACTGTCATCCCGGCATATTTATCGTGCAGCTCGGCAATGATTTGCAGGTAGGTGGTGAGCACGCGCATTTTTGCAGTGGAGCCCAATTCCAGCTTGCTGCCTTCGTTGATGTCGAACGGCTGGTCAGTGCTGTCGGTCTGAATCCGCACGCGCGCGCCATCCGGTGTCAGTTCAAACAGGGTGAAGCTGTAGCGCACCTGGGTGGTGCTGGTGGGGGTGAGCAGGCGTTCGCCCATCAAGCCTATCTGCGTGGCAAACTCTGGATCGGCCAGATGCTTGAGATATTCGGTGGCCTTGGTTTGCAGGTCGCCTTGCAGGGTGCTGGTGGCGGACAGATCGAGGCGATCAAGGTCGTACAGCGGACGATTGAGCAACCCGCCCAGGCGGCTGCGTGCCACGCTGATGCCTTTGTTGGTTTCGATCGGCTGAATGGTCGGCTGGGTCTGCCAGTCGCGATAAGTGACCTTGCTGGCCAGTGCCGCCGCTGCGAACGGTGCATCAATCACATTGTTTTGTGCCAGCAGACGAATGTGGCTGTCGGTGAGATCGGCCAGTTCGTCACGGCCCTTAGTCAGGTAATGAGAAGGGCGGCGCTGGGCGATCATCAACGAGAGCACTTCACGCAGGGCCAAACCTTTCGCGGCCAGGGTCTTTGGGTCCGTGGCGGTGCTGGCCAGCGTCTCGTTGGCCTTGTCGAAGTCGGCGCCGTACCAGACGCGCAACCCTTCGGCCATGCCGTGCACTTCACCGTGGCCCGGCACGGCTGACAGCGGCACACTGTTGAGGTAGTCGCGAACCACATTCTGCCGGGCCTGGAGGGTTTCCGGACCTGCCTGATAGGCACGCACGGTGGCGGAAATCATCTGCCGGATCTTTTCCGCGCCCGACACCGTCAGGCCATCGGGGGAATGCCGATACTTCTCAAGCTGTGTCGCCAGGGTACTACCGCCCGCCGACTGACCCGGCAGGTGTATCAGTTTGGCCACCTGCGACCACGCAGCCATGCCAAAGCGCGGCCAGTCCACGGCGGGGTTGGCCAAGGGTTGTTTGGGGTCGAGCAGAAAGCGGTTCTCGATGAACAACAGGCTGTTGATCACAACCGGCGGAATCGATTCAAAGCTGGAATAAAGCTGTTGTGGATATTTGAACTGGTACAGCGGTAATGCGCGGCAATCAGTGATCGACAAGCCGGCCTGGATTTTCTCCGAATAGGGCACGAAAAGGCCCTTGGCGCTGTAGTCCATCAGCTTATCGGAGAAGCGGGTCTGGGCTGAAATCACGTAATCGCGCTTGAGCAACCGGGGCAGGAACTCATTCAGTGAGCTGTAGCCCAGACGCAGATCGAAAGGCCCGGCGCCCGGGTAATGAATGGCATCGCTGGGGCCCGGTTCCAGGGAGTAGCTCAGGGACGCGGCGAATTTGCTGACTTCCCGTGCCTGAAACTTCGACGTGCGCATTTCTTTGGCAGCAGCGAGTCCCACGACGATCGCGATGATGAGCAGCAACAACCAAAACGCCTTCCAGCCATGTTTGACACGGCTGCTACGGGGTTTTTCAGGTGATGGCGCTTCTTCCACAGGTTCAGTCGGGACCACAGTTTTACTCGTATCGGTTTGCCACAAAGCGCCCATAGTCGATTGATCCATTTACGCAGATTTATCGGACTTGTCTCAAGCTTAGACGGTGGTTGGCGATGGTGAAAAAATTGTGGACAAGGATGTCGTGTATTTTTTCTGGATCCACGCAAGTCCCGTAGCAGCTGCCGAAGGCTGCGTCCGGCTGCGAAGCAGTCGCAAAACAGTCAGCGCGGCTTGTCAGACAGATCGAGGTTGCAGGATTGGCGACTGCTTCGCAGCCGGACGCAGCCTTCGGCAGCTGCTATCGGGGATGGTGGCGTAGTGGTTGAAGAGGCTTGATCTAGAGCTGCCGAGCGCTCAAAAAGGTCCAGAGAAGCACATGACGATGCACCAATGCTGTGCAATACTCGGCGCCGTTTTAAATAGCGAGTGAAATCACCTTTAGCCAGTTAAAGCCTCTCCGTAAAGTGCGCTTTTACCGAGAGTTGTGGCTGCATTTTTCTGTTTATAGAGTGAAAACACCTGCGTAAAGCTTTTTATACTGCACGCCCCACTGATCCTGAAGGTTTTGTCCTACAGGACGGTTCTGCCCACGATGCAGACCGGTTTCAGGCAAGCAATGGCTTATCGGTCAGCGCTTCGACACTTGGTGGCTTTATCCAATAACAAGACGAGGACGACCCCTATGCCAGTCGGCAATCACCTGCCCCACAGCGAGACCGCTCAAGGCGGCCCGCTTAAACGTGAACTCGGCGAACGGCATATTCGCTTGATGGCGCTCGGCGCCTGTATCGGCGTCGGTTTGTTTCTCGGTTCGGCCAAGGCCATCGAAATGGCCGGTCCAGCCATCATGCTGTCGTACATCATCGGCGGTCTGGCGATCCTGGTGATCATGCGCGCCCTCGGCGAAATGGCCGTGCACAACCCCGTCGCTGGCTCGTTCAGCCGTTACGCCCAAGACTACCTCGGCCCCTTGGCGGGCTTCCTGACCGGCTGGAACTATTGGTTCTTGTGGCTGGTGACTTGTGTCGCGGAAATCACTGCGGTGGCGGTGTACATGGGCGTCTGGTTCCCTGATGTACCGCGCTGGATCTGGGCTCTGTCGGCGTTGATCAGCATGGGCACCATCAACCTGATCAATGTAAAAGCCTTTGGTGAATTCGAGTTCTGGTTCGCCCTGATCAAGATCGTCACCATCGTTGCGATGGTCATCGGTGGCATCGGCGTGATCGCGTTCGGCTTCGGCAACGACGGTGTAGCGCTGGGGATATCCAATCTGTGGACCCACGGCGGCTTCATGCCGAACGGCGTGCAAGGCGTGTTGATGTCCCTGCAAATGGTCATGTTCGCCTATCTCGGTGTCGAGATGATCGGCCTGACCGCCGGTGAAGCGAAAAACCCGCAGAAGACCATTCCGGACGCCATCGGCTCGGTGTTCTGGCGGATTCTGCTGTTCTATGTCGGCGCGTTGTTCGTGATCCTGTCGATTTACCCGTGGAACGAAATCGGCACCCAGGGCAGTCCGTTTGTGATGACCTTTGAGCGTCTGGGCATCAAGACCGCCGCTGGAATCATCAACTTTGTGGTGATCACTGCCGCGCTGTCGTCTTGCAATGGCGGCATTTTCAGCACCGGGCGCATGCTCTACAGCCTGGCGCAGAATGGCCAGGCCCCGGCCGGTTTCGCCAAGACGTCGAGCAACGRCGTGCCGCGTCGGGCCTTGCTGCTGTCGATGGGGGCATTGCTGCTGGGCGTGTTGCTGAACTATCTGGTGCCGGAGAAGGTTTTCGTCTGGGTTACCGCGATTGCCACTTTCGGCGCGATCTGGACCTGGGTGATGATCCTGCTGGCCCAGCTCAAATTCCGCAAAGGACTGAGCGCCAGCGAGCGTGCCGGCCTGAAATACAAGATGTGGCTGTACCCGGTCAGTTCGTACCTGGCGCTGGCGTTCCTGGTGTTGGTGGTCGGCCTGATGGCGTACTTCCCGGACACTCGCGTGGCGTTGTATGTGGGACCGGCATTCCTGGTGCTGCTGACGGTGTTGTTTTATGTGTTCAAGCTGCAACCGAACACTGCGTCGCACGGTGCGGTGCGTTCGGCTTCGTAAGTCGTACCGCTTGAAATGAGAAAGCCCTGGTCCATTGGCCGGGGCCTTTTTTTAGGTTCTTCACGGAATCCCAGGAAATACAGAAACAAGAACGCCGATTTGATTGATGATGTTCGTGCGAGCAAACACATCTAACAAACCGGCGTTCTTATGCGCGATATTAATACTTTCCTTCCTTTTTGGGAGGGCTTTTCTGTCGTCACGATCAAGCCTGATGGTGACGCCCTACAGATCGATCTGACTCCCCACGCCACCCGATTCCCTTCCTGCGGCGGCTACCAAAAACCTTGTTCAAGCACTCACGAGTATTGCGAGCGAACCGTTCGTGATCTTCCCATTCTCGGTCGCGCAGTACGCCTCAGCGTTTTGCTCAGGCGGGTTAGCTGCCGCGACTGCGGCAAACGCGTGGAGGCCGTCAGTTGGCTGGATCGCTATGCCCGCATGACGCGCCGCTTGGCCGATGCGGTCATTCAGGCCTGCGAGCGCCTTCCCACCCTGCACGTCGCCCATATGTTTGGACTGCGGACACCGTTCGGTTGCTGGAGCGTCGAGCCTTACAGGCGGCGTTGAGCACGCTGCCAAAGGCGCAACCACGACGCCTGGTGATGGATGAATTCGCGCTGTTCAAAGGCCATCGCTACGCCAGTGTGGTGTTGGATGCCGATACGCGACGCGTGCTATGGATCGGCGAAGGCCGCAGCCGAGCGGCGGTTCGGCCCTTTTTCGAGGAGTTGGGGCCAGAGGGGTGTGCTCGGATCGAAGCGGTGGCAATGGACATGAACACCGCTTTTGACCTGGAGGTTCGTCAGCATTGCCCGAAAGCGCGAGTGGTCTACGACCTCTTTCATGTGGTGGCCAAATATGGTCGAGAGGTGATTGATCGGGTCCGCGTCGACGAAGCTAACCGACTGCGCCACGACAAGCCGGCTCGCAAGGTGATCAAGCAAGCGCGGTGGCTGTTGCTGCGCAATCCGCAGAATCTGAAAACGCCGGAACAACAGGTTCACTTGCAGGATTTGTTGGCGGCCAACCAATCGCTGATGACGGTTTACTTGATGAAGGCTGAGCTCAAAACGCTCTGGACGCCGAGTACTGCCTGGGACTGGAGATCGGCTTGGAAGCAATGGCTGCGCCATGCTCGTGAAAGCGAAGTACCGGCTTTGATCCAGTTTGCTAAACGGCTAAAAGGTTACTGGCGGGGCATCGTGAGCCGAGTGCGCTGGCCGATGCATACCGGTCAGTTGGAAGGAATAAACAATCGAATAAAAGTCATCAAGCGGGTGGCGTACGGTTACCGGGATAGCGAGTTCTTTTTCATGAAGATCAAGAGCGTCTTTCCCGGTAATCCGTGAAGAACCTTTTTTTAGCTGGTGTCTGCTCCCCATTGTTCCCCCTGTCGGATTTGTGAGGGAGGCAATTTTCAGAAAGTGAATTTGCTTTGTAGGTGCCAGTAGGCTCGTGAGTCTGAATGGTGAATCACTTCTTCAAGTGAGTGAGGGGTTCGTAGGCTGCCGCACAATAACCGCTTGTGGCCGATTCTGGCGAGCAAAGTAGGTCCCCTGTCTGGTCTGTAGCAAAATCTTTGCATTGACCAGCAGGCGCACGCAGCACGATGGGACAGCTATCGAATGGCGCTACTGATTCCTTCACTTTGGCAGCAGCGGTATAGGACCTTCCACGATAGGCTGAGCAGAAATTCCGGTGGTGATCGTCTCTGAATTCGGGTGATCTGAAAATCCGACTTTCTCAACATGGTCGACCAAAAGTAGTCACGCGGAGGTAAACCAGAGAAGGCTCATATTGCATTTGCGCCTAGTGTGGTTGGCTTTGTCTAGACCGCGTCCGAGCGTGGGCTTGCCGCTTGTAACATTAGGTAAAGACTCGTAACTTTTTATCAGTTGCAAATGTAAATGAGTATTTGTAACGTTTATGGCGAGGCAAGGTAGCCTCRCAACGGACGTGTCATTGACACAAAAATGCGCTATCAGGAGATAGAAATATGCATGTTAAATCGGTAACTTTCGCTGCAACCCTCCTTCTTTCCGCACACGCAGTCGCGATGACAGAAAAGCCGGTGGTTGTAGACTGAATCTTGCAAAGGAACTTGCACAGTTCTTGGTTACTAACCCCACCTCTTCAATTTTTCCCCTAGTGGTGCAGCCAACCGAGTTGGTGGTTGCTGTGACCGCTTGCAAACTTTTCATGAGACCGCACCCTCTGGCTTGCAATTAATCTGCGCCACACAAGACCAGCAGTAACATTGCTGGTCTGTCCCTCCGCATTACTGGAAGTTTAGAATGGGCTCTCTATTTGAATCTCTATCCGCCGGAGAAGAGCGGGTATCTGACTCTATCGTCTACGCGCAAAACAAAGTTGTTGGCTTAATGAACCCAGCCGTTGTGGAAGGGCTTGATGACGCAAGGGGTGCCTTCATTGCTGGGCCGGCAGGAATTGTACAATTACCGAACCCTGCTTCTCGGGAAAATTTATTTGAGGCTCTAGTTTCTTCTAACTCGATTCTTTTCGGCGAGGAGGATCAAGTCATTGCAGCGCGCAAGCTACTACGAGACGAGAGAACAAGCAGGACCGCGTCTTATTTTTTCTGTATATCCCGCAATTGCCAAGAGTTGGTCAGTGCGTTTGATCGGATTAAAAATGCACGAATTTTGGTTATTGGGTGTGGCGGAATTGGCTCGCTCGTTACTATGCAACTTGCTGGGCAGGAATTGAAGACCTGATCCTTGTGGATCCAGACACAATTGAAGCTAGTAACCTTAATCGTCAGTTTTTTTGGGAAATGAGTGATATTGGGCGGTCAAAAGTTGAGGCGCTTAAAGATGCTCTTGATCGTAGATATTCTTTGAGAAGCTGCCAAGCGCTGATTGAGCGGGTTAACGACAATCAACTTGAAGAACTAACTAAAGGAGTGGATGTGGTTGTGCTGTCGGCTGATGAGCCGTTGGGGGTCGCACAAGAAAAACTTCAAGAGTTGTCGCAGAAAAATGGCTTTCTGACAATTTCTTGTGGGTATTATCAGAATAAGGCTTTAGTTAAGGTTTTTGGTAGCTCAGAACCTCAGGTAGATGATGAGTTTCGAACAGTTAAGTGGGCAAGAACCCCTGGCTTTATTGGTCCAAGCTTTGGGCCAATGAATGTAGAGGTTGCGGGTGTAGTTGCATCATCTGCGATTCACGCGTTAGCGTTCCCTGAAAGCACACCTTGGCGTAGGGATAACAGTGGGCTCAGCCTGTCATGGGTTCCATTTGAGCGTCGTAATGCATTCTTGAACTGAGGTGCTCGAAAGTGAAAATCATAACAATTGGTGGCGGTGAAATTTCTGAACTAGAAACTCTGGATCTTGATTCGTTTATTTGTAGGCAAACTGAAAAAAGCAACCCCAAAGCCCTCTTTATCCCTACGGCAAGTGGCGATGCAGAGGGATACTGCAAGACTTTCCAGCACGTCTATGGCGAGCGCTTGGGTTGCAAAGTTGATTTCCTGCTGGCTACACGTTCTAACTTTACGCAACAAGACGCAAGGCAGAAAATCGTAAACGCCGATCTCGTATATGTCGGGGGAGGGAATACACAAAAGATGCTCGCCATATGGCGAGATTTTGGAATCGCTACGGCACTACGCCAAGCTGGTGCGATTGGCACCATCCTCTCGGGGCTAAGCGCTGGAGCAATTTGCTGGTATGAAGCAGGACTGAGTGACTCGGACCGATTCTCCGCTAATTCGGGCTCAAGCTGGAGTCTGAAACGGCTAGAGGCACTAGGCTTTCTGCCCGGTGCTTTCTGCCCTCACCTCGATAAAGAGCAGCGGCATACCCCCCTGGAGGCGCTAGTGCGCTCGTCCGGTGGAAGGGCTATTGCCTGCGACAATGGTGCTGCAATCTATTGGGAAGGCGGTGTCGCTCAAGTTCTTACCTCTCTCCCTAACGCATACGCCTACATCTACATGGAGCAAGCTGGAGAGGTAAAAGTTGAGCGATTTACGTCCGGACAGATACTGCCGCTGTAAACCTCTCGGACATTCAATCCGGTTGTCTACTTTGCCGATATCACGCGACGGCGACCCGAACCGAGCGATTCAAGCGTTTATTGAACTCCAGCCAGACCGCCAACAACCCCATCAACCCGGCCCCCACCAGTGCGGTGAAGATTTGCATGGCAAACGCATCGTCGGTCAGGGCGTTGACCATGTCCGCCAACGGCGCCAGCAACACACCGAGGCAGAACACTTCCAGCGAAAAACGACCCATGCGCGAGCATTGCCGGGCCATCCAGTTTTGCGTCCAGTCGGTGTTCGGCAACAGTTTCGCCGTCACGTACGCCAAGGCAAGAAAGTGCAGCAGGCGCACCGGCGACAGGTCGGTCTTGCTGATCGGGTACAGCAGGTTGTTCAGCAGCGTTGGTATCAGTGCGTCGTGAATGTCCGGCCAGCGCCAGGAGACGGTAATCAACCCGGCAGCCACCACGTAAATCGCCGCACAGACAAACAACGGCTGGCGCAGCAGCGGACGTGCCTCGGCCAGCCGTGGCCTTTGCGCGTGAATCGCAGCGGCGCCGCCAAGCACAAACAGCAACTGCCAGGTGACGGGGTTGAAGTACCACACGCCGTCCTTGATCGCGGCAAGGTTCCAGCCCAATGCCGGCGCCAGCAGGTAGACCGTCAACGACACTGCCACCACCGCCCAGGCCTTGCTTACCAGTAAAGGCAGCACCAGCGGCAACCCGGCCAGCAGTACGATGTACAGCGGCAACGGATCCATCAGGTTCGGTTTGAAGCGCAACAACAACTCATCGGTCAGTGCTTGTTGCGGGTTGGTGATGAAGTGGTGCATGCCCATTTCCTCGACCAGATCGCGGGTTTCCACATGGCTGTTGGCAAAGAACACGATGCCCATCAGCATCGCCAGCAGGAAAATATGCACCACATACAGCACCCAGGCGCGGCGCAGGATTTTCACGCAGGTAAAAAAATAGCCGTCGCGCGCAAGGATTTTGCCGTACGCCAGGACCGCGGCGTAGCCCGCCAGAAATACAAAGACCTCTGCTGCATCGCTGAAACCGAAGTTACGCAGGGTGATTTGACCCAAGGGGTTGTGGGGCACGTGATCCCAGAAAATGAAGATCAGTGCYAGGCCACGGAAAAAGTCGATTCGGTGGTCGCGTTCAGTCGTCATGGTTGCGGGCTCTTGAACGGTTTTTTAAGGAGGAGCGAGCGGCGTCACAAAAGGTTGCGCGGCGCACATGGCGGCGCAGGTTGCAGGGATTCGCCGGCAATTGCAAAAGGGGGAGATTGCGGGATATTTCTATGCATCGCCAAGGGACAACCGCCTTTGAGAGCCCGCCCGGATCGCCACGCCCGAATGGTAAACGAGGCGATCAAAATGACCGTTGATCCGGATTGCCACGCTAGCTGTCAGTTCTGACAGACTCGTTGATCAGTGAGTACCAGTCCATCCCCTAGTTGATATGACATCCCGCAGCACCGTAGAAAATGGTACTGCGGGTGGGGGGATTCAGGCGGCCACCACCTCATTAGGCTCAAAACTATCCGCCCGAGCCATCTGCCACATCCGCGAGTAAAACTCCCCGTTCACTTCCCCGGTAAGCAATTCCCCCGGTTTCAAGAACACATGCAACTGCGAGAACAGCTTGATCTCGGTCGCCGACATGCGTCGCACCAGATGCTTGGCCGACAATTGCGATGGGTGATCGAGGCCAGCCGCCGCCAACATTTCGGCCAAGGCTTTAAGCGTGTTGCGGTGGAAATTGAACACCCGCTGGGCCTTGTCCGGGACCACCAGTGCGCGTTGACGCAAGGTGTCCTGAGTTGCCACACCGGTCGGGCATTTGTTGGTGTGGCAGCTTTGCGACTGGATGCAGCCGATGGCGAACATGAAACCGCGTGCCGAGTTGGCCCAGTCGGCGCCGATGGCCAGGACGCTGGCGATGTCGAAGGCGCTGACGATTTTGCCGCTGGCGCCGAGTTTGATTTTGTCCCGCAGGTTCAAGCCGACCAGCGTGTTATGTACGAACAACAAGCCTTCGCGCATCGGCACGCCGATGTGGTCGGTGAACTCCACCGGCGCGGCTCCGGTGCCGCCTTCCTTGCCGTCGACGACGATGAAGTCAGGGAGGATGCCAGTTTCCAGCATGGCCTTGGCGATGCCCATGAATTCCCATGGGTGGCCGAGGCAGAACTTGAAGCCCACCGGTTTTCCGCCGGACAGTTCACGCAGTTGCTGGATGAAATGCATCAGTTCGATCGGTGTGGAAAACGCGCTGTGCCGCGACGGCGAGATGCAGTCTTCGCCCATCAGGATGCCGCGGGTTTCGGCGATTTCTTTGGTGACTTTGTGCTTGGGCAAAATCCCGCCATGGCCGGGTTTGGCGCCCTGGCTCATCTTGATTTCAATCATTCGCACTTGCGGCGTTTGTGCCTGGGCGGCGAAGCGTTCCGGGTCGAATCGGCCGTCGGCGGTGCGGCAGCCGAAGTAGCCGCTGCCGAGTTCCCAAGTCAAATCGCCGCCGTTTTCCCGGTGGTAAGCGCTGATGCTGCCTTCGCCGGTGTCATGGGCGAAGTTGCCGAGCTTGGCGCCCTGATTCAAGGCGCGAATTGCGTTGGCACTGAGGGAGCCGAAGCTCATGGCCGAGATGTTGAACACCGAGGCCGAGTAAGGCTGGGTACATTGCGGGCCGCCGACCATTACGCGGAACGCGCTCGGATCACTCAACGGGGCCGGCCGCATCGAGTGGCCGATGAATTCGAAGCCCGACTGATACACATCGATCAGCGTGCCGAAGGGTTTGTCCGCGCTTTCGTTCTTGGCGCGCGAATAGACCAGCGAGCGTTGAGCCCGGGAGAAGGGCAGGGCATCGCTGTCGGATTCGAGCAGGTATTGGCGGATTTCCGGGCGAATACCTTCAACCAAATAACGAATATTGCCCAGGATCGGGTAGTTGCGACGCACCGCGTGCGGGCTTTGCAGCAGATCGAACAGGCCGATCAGACTAAGCACGCCAGTGACGGCGGTGATCGGCCAGAGCCAGTCGTATTGCACAAAGGGCAGGCTGGCGAGGGTGAAGATCACGCAAGTGGCAAAGAAGGCGTAGCGGCTCAGGAGTGACAGGCTCATACGGTTTCCTTGGGTTCGGATCAATACAGTGGATCAACTGAATACACCCATCCTGTAGGAGCAGAGCTTGCTCGCGAAAGCGGTGTGTCAACCAACATCAATGTTGAATGTAATGGCCTCTTCGCGAGCAAGCTTTGCTCCTACAGAACAGCGCTTCAGCGTTGTGGCGGGCATTCTGCGCCCTGAGAAAAATTGAGAACAGCCTCTAGTTCACGCGATCCGGGTGTCCGTCTGATGACTAGCCCCCGGCGAGCATGGGATCCTTGCGGTTTTTTACCCAAGGCCCTTTCTGATCCATGACGCTTCCATCCGCTGATACACCACGCCTCATCCGCATCGCCGCCGCCCTGATGATCGGTCCCGACGGCCGCACATTGCTGGTGCGCAAGCGCGGCACCCAAGCCTTCATGCAGCCAGGCGGCAAGATCGAAGTCCATGAACAACCGGTTCACGCGCTGGCCCGGGAGCTGGAAGAAGAGTTGGGTCTGATCATCGATCCTGCGCATGCCCGTTACCTTGGGCAGTTCTCGGCACCGGCCGCCAACGAGCCGGGTTTTGTCGTACACGCTGAACTGTTTTTGCTGACCATCGAGGCCGACGTCACCCCGGCGGCGGAGATCGAAGAGGTGATCTGGATTGATCCGGCCACCGATGGCAATGTCACGCTGGCGCCATTGACACGAGACCTGATCCTGCCGTTTTATCGAGAATCGTTGACCGAACCTGCCTGATCATTTCCGGATGAAGGATTACCCATGATCCCGCTTCAAGACCTGCTGATTTTCGCCGCCGCCGCGTTGCTGATGGTGCTGACGCCGGGGCCGAACATGATCTACCTGATCTCCCGTTCAATCTGCCAGGGGCGCAAGGCCGGCGTGACGTCCTTGCTGGGCGTGGTCGCGGGATTTTTCGTGCACTTGTTCGCCGCGGCTGCGGGCTTGACCGCAGTGTTCCTGGCGGTGCCGATGGCTTATGAAGTGTTGAAATGGGCGGGGGCGTTGTACTTGCTGTGGCTGGCCTGGCAGGCGGTCAAACCCGGTGCGCGTTCACCGTTTGAGCCGCAGCAGTTGCCGCCGGATTCGTCGCGCAGACTGATCACCATGGGCTTTCTCACCAGCGCACTGAACCCGAAGATCGCGGTGTTTTACCTGTCGGTGTTTCCGCAGTTCATCAACCCTGAACATGGCTCGGTGTTCAGCCAAAGCCTCATCCTTGGCCTGACGCAGATCAGCGTCAGTTTCTGCGTCAACCTGCTGATCGCCCTGTTCGCAGCGGGCATCGCGTCCTGGTTCGTCAACAACCCGACCTGGCTGGCGGTGCAGCGTTATGTCATGGGATTTGTGTTGGCGGCGCTGGCGGTGCGGCTGATGCTTGAGCAACGCAGGACGGCTTGAACATGTGGATTGAACGGCTCGATGCCAGTCATGCCCTGGCTTATCGGGAATTGATGCTCGAAGCCTACGACTTGCATCCGCAGGCCTTTACTTCAAGTGTGCGAGAACGCGCCGCGATGCCGCTGAGTTGGTGGGAAAAGCGTTTGACCTGCCAGCTGGATGTGGTGTTTGGGGCGTTCGAAGAGGGCAAGTTGGCGGGCATTGTCGGACTCGCTTTCGAGCCCCGGGAAAAGGCCCGGCACAAGGCGATACTATTCGGCATGTACGTGTCGGGCACGGTTCGCCAGCGCGGACTAGGGTTTCAACTGGTGCAGGCGGCGTTGGCCGAAGCACGCAATCATTCGGGGCTCAAGATCATTCAACTGACCGTCACCGCCGGCAACGAGGCTGCGTTAAACCTGTATCAGTGCTGCGGCTTCATCCAGTTCGGCCTGGAGCCGCTGGCGGTGCGAGTGGGTGAAGACTACTTCGACAAAATCCATATGTGGCGGGAAATCTAAACCCACTGATATCCCCTGTGGGAGCGARCCTGCTCGCGATAGCCGTGTCTCAGCCACATAGATGTTGAATGATGGATTGCTATCGCGAGCAGGTTCGCTCCCACAGTGGGGATGTGTTGTTTCAGCGAACGGCGCTAACGCCATCCAGTGTCGAGAACGACGTGTCCTTCGCCGTCAGCAGGAAATCACGCATATACGGCGCATCCAGCATGTCCGCGCGAATTCCTGCGTACAGCGTCGCAAACAAGCCTTTCTCGCCCAGCCGCTTGGCCTTCACATACCCCCGCGAGCTGTACTCATGCAGCGCCCAATGCGGCATGCCGCACACGCCGCGTCCGCTGGCCACCAGTTGCATCATCATCACAGTCAGCTCGGAGGTGCGGACCTGCGCCGGTTCGATATCGGCCGGTTCGAGGAAACGGGTGAAGATGTCCAGCCGATCACGCTCCACCGGGTAGGTGATCAAGGTTTCCGTGAGCAAGTCTTCCGGCACGATGTACGCCTTGCTCGCCAACCGGTGCTGGTTGGCCACCGCCAGCATCGCCTCATAAGTGAATAACGGCACATAGGTGATGCCGGCGATTTCCTGCGGATCAGAGGTCACCACCAAATCCAGATCGCCACGGGCCAGTGCCGGCAGCGGCGCAAAGGAAAACCCGGAGGCCAGGTCGAGTTCGACTTCCGGCCAGGCATCGCGGAACTGATCGATGGTCGGCATCAGCCATTGGAAGCAGCTGTGGCACTCGATTGCCATGTGCAAGCGCCCGGCTGTGCCGCCCGCCAACCGCGCGATATCGCGCTCGGCGCCACGCAGCAGCGGCAGGGTCGCGTCGGCCAGTTGCAGCAGGCGCAAACCGGCGCTGGTGAAGCGCACCGGTTTGGTCTTGCGCACGAACAGCGGCATGCCCATGCGCTCCTCCAGTTCCTTGAACTGGTGGGACAGGGCCGATTGCGTCAGGTGCAGACGGTCGGCGGCATCAACCAGGCTGTCGGCTTCGCGCAAGGCGTGCAGGGTCTTGAGGTGACGGATTTCAAGCACCGGAGGGCTCCATGAGTAAAACTTGTGATCAACACGAAAAGGTTGAGTTTGTCTCATGATGGGTTGACTGTCGACAATAGCGCCATGTTTTACAGCAATCTTTTATAGAGAGAACTCACCATGGCGCTGGCCCACACACTTGGTTTCCCACGCATCGGCGCGGACCGCGAACTGAAAAAAGCCCTCGAAGCCTATTGGAAGGGCGACCTCGATCAGGACGCGCTGCACAGCGTCGGCCGCCAATTGCGTGCCACCCATTGGCAATTGCAGAAAGACGCCGGCATCGACCTGCTGCCGGTCGGCGACTTCGCCTGGTACGACCAGGTGCTGACCCATTCCCTGACGTTAGGCGTGATCCCCGAGCGTTTCGACAGCGCCAAAAATGCCAACGGCCTGCCGACTCTCGACACCCTGTTCGCCATGGCCCGAGGCGCCACGGCGACCTGCTGCGGCGGCGAACACGGCAAAGCGCAATACGCCCAGGAACTGACCAAGTGGTTCGACACCAACTACCACTACCTGGTCCCGGAATTCAGCGCTGACCAGCCGTTCAAGCTGAGCTGGGAACAGCTGTTCGACGAAGTCGACGAAGCCAAGGCCCTCGGTCACAACGTCAAACCGGTGATCATCGGGCCGCTGACTTATCTGTGGCTGGGCAAAGCGAAAGGCAATGACTTCGACAAACTCGACCTGCTGGAACGCCTGCTGCCGGTGTACAACGAAATCCTCACGCGCCTCGCCGCTCAAGGCGTGGAATGGGTGCAGATCGACGAACCGATCCTGACCCTCGATCTACCGCAAGCCTGGAAAAGCGCCTTCGAACGCGCTTACCACATCCTTCAATATTCGCCGCTGAAAAAACTGGTGGCGACCTACTTCAGTGGTCTTGAAGACAACCTTGGCCTGGCTGTTGGCCTTCCGGTGCAAGGCCTGCACATCGATGCCGTACGTGCGCCGGATCAACTCGGCCAGGTGCTGGATCGCCTGCCGACCTACAAGATTCTCTCGGTCGGCCTGGTCAACGGTCGCAACGTCTGGCGCTGTGAACTGGAGCAAGTGTTGGCGCAACTGCAACCGGCCCAGGAACGTTTTGGCGACAACCTGTGGGTCAGCAGTTCCTGCTCGCTGTTGCACAGCCCGGTTGATCTGGAACGCGAAGACAAACTCGATCCGGAACTGAAAAGCTGGCTGGCCTTTGCCGTGCAGAAGTGTGGCGAAATCGCCGTGTTGCGCGACGCTCTCAACGATCCACAAGCGCCCAAAGTGAAAGCCGCACTGGCCGAAAGCCGGGCGATTCAGGCCAGCCGCGCCGAATCACCGCGCATTCATAAAGCGCAAGTTCAAGCACGCATCATCGCCATCGGCGCAGCAGACAGCCAACGCCAGTCGCCGTTTGCCCAGCGCATCGAACAGCAACGTGCACGCTTGAAACTGCCCGCGTTCCCGACCACCACCATCGGCTCATTCCCGCAGACCGGTTCGATTCGTCTGGCCCGTCAGGCGTTCAAGCAGGGCAAGCTGTCGGCCAACGATTACACCGACGCCATGCACAGCGAAATCCGCCACGCCGTGCAAATACAGGAACGCCTGGGTCTGGACGTGCTGGTGCACGGGGAAGCCGAACGCAATGACATGGTCGAATACTTCGCCGAGCAACTGGACGGCTACCTGTTCACCCGCTTCGGCTGGGTGCAGAGCTACGGCTCGCGCTGCGTGAAACCGGCGATTATCTACGGCGACCTCAGCCGCCCGAAGGCAATGACGATCGACTGGATCACCTATGCACAGAGCCTGACCGACAAGGTCATGAAAGGCATGCTCACGGGGCCGGTGACCATGCTGATGTGGTCGTTCCCGCGCGAGGACGTGTCGCGCAAAATCCAGGCGCAGCAATTGGCGCTGGCCCTGCGTGACGAAGTGGTTGACCTGGAAAACGCCGGCATCAAAATCGTCCAGATTGATGAAGCCGCATTCCGCGAAGGTCTGCCGCTGCGCCGGGCGCAATGGCAGGAATACCTGGATTGGGCGGTGCAAGCCTTCCGCTTGAGCGCCAGTGGTGTGCGTGACGAAACCCAGATCCACACCCACATGTGCTACAGCGAATTCAACGACGTGATCGAGTCCATCGCCGCCATGGATGCTGACGTGATCACCATCGAAACCTCGCGTTCGGACATGGAGTTGCTGGAGGCGTTCGAAGCGTTCGACTACCCGAATGACATCGGGCCGGGTGTGTACGACATCCACACGCCACGGGTGCCGGACACGGCCGAGATGGTCAAGTTGATGAGCAAAGCGGTGAAGCGGATTCCGGCAGAGCGGTTGTGGGTGAATCCTGATTGCGGGCTGAAGACCCGGGCGTGGCCGGAGACTGAGGCAGCGTTGGTAAATATGGTGGCGGCGGCGCGGCAGTTGCGCAGTCAGCTGGCATAAGGTGCCTGAAACGGGAGCGGACAAACCGCTCCCGTTTTACGTTCTAAGCCGGGTTGAAATGTTTAAGCGCGACTGATTTTTTGCCGATGCCGGCGTATGGAAGGTCGGCATTGTCAGCGTGCGTCAAAAACCGGTGCTCCGGCAGTTTCAGATGGGCCTTCTCGAACTCTGCGAATGCAGGTGCTGCCTTGGTGTAGTGAAAATGGGCATACCACATCACCCTGGGCGGTGTTTGCGTCAGATCTCGTACCTCGTATTCCTGTAGGTAGTCGATGCGTCCGTCCGGCCGTTTACCCAGTTTTTCCATCGGCTTGTGCTTATGGATATCGACGATTTTTTTCTCCCCGGAATTTTGCTGCATGAGGTAATCCAGCATGGCGTCGGTCGGGGTTCGACTGTTCATCGAATACTCGATACGCAGTGCCCGTCCGGTGTCGGTCAGTTCTGTGGCCTTGTCACGCAACTGCCGGATGAGCGGGTCAGTGGGTTGAAGCTCTTCAATCAGCAGGGCGCGCCGGCCGAGTTCGCTGGCCTCGCTGAGCATCATGTGTTGCAGGTCAACGGGCAGCATGTCCTGTCGGGCGTAGGCCTCGATGCGGGACTTGTACCCTGCTTGAGTACCGAGTCGAATGCGGGCATCAGCCGTTAAGGCGCCAAGGTCTTGGTGAGCGGGGTGAGCGCGCTTTACCTGAGGATTAAGCAGGCGAAACTTGCCGTTTGTACCTTGTTCCCAGACTTCCTCGAATCCGCCCTGTCCTGTCAGGGTGTATTGGCGCATTTCGGTTGTTGATTCCCCTCGCTCCTCCCCGATCAGCAATCGATCGTCTTCGGTGGTGAACACTTTTTTGCTGCGTTGACCGGCAGGACGCGTTGGCGCTGGCTGATCGATGGCCTTGCGTGCCCGTTCGGCCATTTTCTCGATACCTTCCAGCAGTGGCCCCACGGCTTCCAGATGAAAGTGCTGGGGATAGCTGGCGGTCCAGGCATGCATGTTGCGGCGAAACTCCCCATAAAGATCGAGGCACTCCTGCAATATCTGATTGCGTTGGGCTTTGGTGGCGGTCGCTTCCGACAGGCTGTGTTGGGTGAATAGGGCGCGATCGACTTTGGTCCGCAGGGTTTGTGCCTGTTCTTGCAGGTAGAACCAGGAAACATCGCGGGTGCTGTCGTAGCGTTTGACGATTTCCAGCAATTGACCGGTTTTCAAGTACAGCTGACTGGCTTCGTTGAGTCTTGCGTTCAGGTCGACAAAGGCACGGCTCAGGAATGTTTTTTTCGATTTGTCAGTAATGCGCGGGTACCACAGGTTGAGGTCGCGCATGTGGGCATCGATCGCGTCGAAATCGCGCACTATTTCCAGGCGCAACTTCCTGATGTCCTCCAGAATACGCAAGCGCTCGCTCAGTACCGCGGCTGGCAGCAAATCCAGCTGGTCCAAAAGATTGTCGGTGCTGTCCGTCCGGGCCAGTACCCGTTGACCGGTCAGGACCACCCGTTGTCTGGCCCGATCGGCCAGTAAAAAGGCGATATTGCCTTGTATTTCTTTGATCTCGCGCAGGTTGTTGCCACGCGTCATGGGGAGCAGCTCAGCCAGGGTCTGGTAATGCTTGCTGCCCAGTTCCATGTCCTTGATGCACGCCGCTTCAAACGCCTGTGCCAGCGCCGGGCGAAGGTTTTCGGGGCTGGCGTTGTACGTTTCCTTCAGGGCGGTGGTACGCGCCATCTGGGCGTCGAAGAGAATGGCCGTGGCATTGGCGGTTTCGCTCAGCGCTTGTTGGCGGCGCAAAGTCTGGTCAACCCACCAACGCGGCAGCCGTTCGCGAATGGCGGCCGGCCAGAGGGGGTCAAGGCCGTCCGCCAAGTGCCCAAGCACGCCACCGCCACCCAATCCGCCGCCCTCGAAGGTTACCCCGTAGACGCCGAAGTAAGTGTCCCATTGCCCGGCTTCATCGAGGCCGATGGGTTGTTTATAGGTTTTTTGACGAGTGCCTGTCAGTCGCCAGTTTCGTGAGTCCCGGCTGCGTTCAACTTCAAAGATCCTGCCCTGGCGAACGATAAAATCACCGTCCGGGTGACGGTAAATATTGCGGTAGATCCCATGGGTAGCCGCTTGCAGTCCGGCCAGAGAAATCGGTTTTTCGTAATCGTAACCGGCAAAGCGATTCAGACCGTGCCGCGTTTGGCGCCTTGATCTCCCTTGCAGCGCCCCCGCGCTTTTGCCCAATGCGTTGTTTTGACGAAGCCGCGTCAATGAACGGGCGCCCTTGGCTGACCGGGCCCCCACGGACGCACTCGGAAGAATGTCCATGGCCGCATCGACCAACGACAGCAACGCCGATTCAATCTCCGTCAAGCCATCGCCCACGTCACCGCGCAACAGTGCCGCGACCGCCCGGTTGGCGCTGTTCCAGGCATCGTGCAGGGCGATACCCGCGCCGACAAAGGGCACCAGGCCCAAGGCCATTTTTATGTAGTTGARCGCCTTAGGACCGCTGAGCGCGTAGCGTTCCAGGTACAAGGCATCGTTGGAACGGGAGGTTGCGCGATGCGCTTCGATCAGGCGTCCCATCTGCGTATTGAGCAGATGGGCCGACAGTGACGTGGTTTTCGGCCAGGCAATGCCGACCCCGATCATCGCGTCGAAATGCTTGAGCACGGCCTGGTTGATGCGGCTCGCATGGGCTCCTACGTTGCCCTGCAAGGCGCGTCCTGCCAGGTAACTGACCATCTCGCTACGCAGGCACAGATTGAACAAGGCCCGGCGTGCCGCCTCAAGATTGTCGAAGCGTCGCAGGACCTGGCCGTCGGGGCTGTCAGGCAGGTAAAGCAGGGTCATCCCGCTGACTTGCTCTTGCACGAAGGTCACCCCAGACAACGTGGTCGGCCCCTCGTTTGGCGTGTCCTTGCCGCCGGCGCTCAGGTAGGCCGGCAGCAGCACAATGCGCTTGCCCTCCAGGTTCCAGGCTTGCGGGGTATCCGCCTCGATGGCGATGTTGAAGACCCGCCATTCGTTTTGATTGATCTGCTTTTGCAGGCGCGCGCAGGTCCCCTGCATCTGGAGCATCAGGCGCCACGGTTCGATCAGGCATTCACGCCGATATTCCTTCACGAACGCGGTCTCGCTGGCCGAGCCCGTGAAGGCATCGCGAATCAGGTTTTCGTAGGCTTGGGGCAGATCCAGCTCGGGCAGTACCTTGCGCAGCCACGGCAGAGTGATGCCGTTTGCCAATGCGCGGCGTTCGGTTTCATCCGCCGCCGTGACCTCAACCCGCATAAAACCCAGGCGCAGAGAAAGGGGCTCGAGTTGCATCGAGGGTGTGTTGTCGATGTTGAGCTGGGCGAGTTCTTCGAGCGACAGCTTGCTGCGGCTTGCACTGGGAACTGCGACGAGTTTTTGCGGGGTTCCCGGGGCTGCTCCATCGGACAGTTGTTTTTTCAGCGTCACCGAGTCGGGCAGATTCAGTTGCACGGCGAAAGGCCCGTTGAGCGCGAAGTCTTTTCGCAGACGAGCCTGCACATGTCGAAGGGTGAAATCGTCACGGGGTTCCAGAGCCGCTTCCAGCTGTTCGTGACTACGGCGCATGGCCAGAATGTAAGCTTCCATCAAGCCCTTGAGTTCAACACGGTCGGACATCGATAAGGTGGTCAGCCATTCGGGCTGCAGCGAGAACAGGGCTGCGCTGCGGCTTTGTTCCAGCAGGTGCGAAAAGGCCAGGCTTCTGGCGGCCTGCACAGGGACTTGCAGGGTCGCCAATGTTTGTTTGCGCAGCTTTTCCAATTCGACTGCGCGCTGTCGCGCCTGAGTGGAATCAGCGTATTGCTGGCGTAGTCGCGCGGCTTGTTCTTCGAAATGACTCGTCTGTTTATCGAGGCTGTCATGCAGCGGGTCGGTAACGATTTCCTTCAGCTGCAAGGCCAGGACCTGGTCCTGATCCTGAATCTTGAACAGGCATCGCTCCAGCTCCCTGCGGTTGGCGAAACGTTGCAAGCCGCCACCGACGCCCGGCCAGTACAGCAAAAGGCTGTGGGGTGATGCGACGTCGAGCCTTGCTCGGGTGATGACGAAGGGCCCGTTGAGCGTTTGGGTGGTGACGATGCCGGATTGCTCGGTCATCGACAGCGTGAGACTGGCCGCGATGATGGCCGCGTCGCGATCGGCCGCCAGCGGTGTATCCAGCACAGCCTTGAGCAGGCTGAACTCATCGCTGTCGAGTTGCTTGAGCGCCAGTTGAAGCTCAGCCTCGGCGCGCAGGCCTTCCTTGTGTGCCTGATAGAGCGCGCTGAACTCGCGGTTGATGGTTGAAAAGTCGAGGGTACGCGATCTGTAGAGCAGGGCGGAGGCCGCCGTATCGGCGGCTTGCTCAGCGGTTTCCAGTGTCTTCAGTGCGTCTTTGAATGGCTGTTGCCGGTCGCTGTCGAACTCATCGCCCAGCAGGGTTTCCAGCGCATCGCGCTGCCGGTTCAGCGCGGCCTGGCGCTGGGGCCAGGGGATATCGGCAAACAGGTGCTCGAACAGCGGTTGTTCCGTTTCATCCTCAACAGGGTTGTCGGGCAGCGGGACTTCAAGGTCTGGAGGCGCAGCGAAAACGACGGTGTTCGCGTAGTGCGGGTGTAACAGCAGCCCAGTGATGCCGGCCGTCAGCGGCTGAGCGCTCGCGGTGTATTCAAAGCGCAACTCATCGTCAGGCAGTCCCTTTGGGACGAGCGATTGTCCAGCCAACCAGTCTTCCATGTCACTGCGCTGATTGAACCTCTGAATGGGAACCGGCCGGCCCGGCAGGTACAGCCACTGCGTGGCGGGTTGCTGATCGCCCACGCGGATGACCCAGGCGGCGGGGAGTTTCAGGGTGCCGCTGTCGCTCAGTACCAGGGTCAGCTGTTCGGTGTGGATGGGCTGATCGTTCGGGCGCAGGCCCGAGGTGGGCGGGTCCAGGATCAACAACAACGGCTGCATCTGTTCCGCCGTCAGGGTTCTGCGAGCGAATGCCACCTGAGCGCAGGCCTCGAAATGACAGCGGTATAACTGACCTGCCCGCTCGCGCCGCGACACCGGTGTACCGGGTGCCCGGGAGTCCCAATAGGTCTTCCAGCGATCGTTGAGCGAGGGATCCGGGCGGTGGCCTCTCAACGGTGCGGCGGCGAACAACGCTTGCAAACCCTGGCTGCTGTCGCGCCAGCGCGTTGTAGCGCTCAGCAGCAGACTTTCATCGGGGTTGTTCTTCAGGAGCGGATGGGCCGCTATCACGATCGGCGGGGAGACGGGCAGGGTTTCAATCATGGCAACGTGGCTCTGTGCAGGGGAGCGGCGTATCCGCTCTTGAAGAGCGCCATTAAAGGGAACTCGCCACCGTCCGTGGCACTACATAGTTATCGCATCGACCATTGGGCGAGATTCATGAAACTGTCACGCAACTGTGGCAGCGCGCTTGATCAAACTTCATCAGACTCGCGCTCTACTGGGGTTCTGCGTTTCGGTGTTTTTCATGCGTGCACGATTTTTATCCACTGCGGCCTTACTGGCCGCGTTGTTGTTTGGCCTGCCGTCTTTTGCGGCGTCTCGGTGTGATGTCAACGTACCGACCCAACATGTCGATCTGGCGCAGGTGAGCCTGGCGTACCAGAGCATTGGCCGTGCGTCGGACCCTGCGTTGTTGCTGGTGATGGGCCTGGGCGGGCAATTGATTCACTGGCCGGACGAGGTGGTGGTCGCGCTGTGTCAGCAGGGCTTTCGGGTGATTCGTTACGACAATCGTGATGTTGGCCTCTCCACCTGGCGGCAAACCCCAGCCGAGGCCAACCTGACCTTTGAAGCCTTGCGTTACAAACTCGGCCTGCCAGTGTCGGCGCCGTACACCCTGACCGACATGGCCGACGACGCCTTTGGATTGATGGACGCTTTGCACGTCGAGCAATTCCACGTATTGGGCGCGAGCATGGGCGGGATGATCGCTCAGCACATGGCAGCCATGGCACCGCAGCGTGTGGAAAGTCTGACATTGCTCATGACCAGTTCCGGCGCCGAAGGCTTGCCGGCGCCGAGTGCGGCGCTGGTGCAATTGTTGTCCCGTCGTGGCGCGCCGAATCGCGAGGTGGCGCTGGAACAACAGGCGGATCTGCTCGCGGCGCTGGGCAGTCCGTCGGTGACGGATGACCGGCAAGAACTGCTGCAGCAAGCGGCGCAGTCCTACGACCGGGCGTTCAACCCCGAAGGCGTGAAACGCCAGATCATGGCCATCCTCGCCGAGCGCAGTCGCGTGGACCTGCTCAACCAGTTACGCGTGCCGACGCTGGTGGTGCACGGCACGGCCGATCCGCTGTTACCGGTGATGCACGGCGTGCATTTGGCGGCGCATATTCGTGGCAGTCAGTTGAAGCTGATCCCTGGGCTGGCGCATCGGTTTCAGGAGGCATTCAAGGAACCGTTGCTGGCGGCGGTGTTGCCGTACTTGCAGGCCCATCGCGAAGACATCTCGCATTGGGCGCAGATCGATCCAGTCACGTATCCGAATCTCCAGTAACCCCCAATTAAAACTGTGGGAGCGGGCTTGCCCGCGATAGCGGTGGACCAATCAATGCAGATATTGACTGATAC
>NZ_JBFUKU010000049.1:0-27183 GCF_056400685.1 Pseudomonas sp. P5_A12
GCCTACAGCTACGCCAGAATCCGCCGGCTTGTGCGCCTTTAGGCCGGTCGGTAACTTGGTTCCTGTCACTGATCGTCAGTGAACGGGTTTAGTCGCCCGCTGGTAATTGAAGTTGCACAAGCTTCCGTCAGACAGGTATCTCATACCTGCATTTGATGGTGGCTGTACGCAGGGCACCTTCGGGTGCGCCGGCTTCTTCAATTCCCCGGTCCGACTAACCTGCGTACAGCTGCCACCCCCTTCGTTTAGTCGGCGAAGTGGTGTCAGCATCACACAAGGAATTGAAGATCATGTTCAAAGTAACTCCCAACCCTCCGGACACCGATCCGGTCTCCCCCTACGAAAGCCCCGACTCAAACAAACTCAACGACGCCGCCGAGCGCGCCCTCGACCATCACTTCCCGCCCACCAAGCCGAAACCTCCAAAACGCAAAGGCCAGCTCTTCAGCGTCTGCCCGGACATCAACACTGATGCACTGCTCGCCAACGCCTCGGAAGACTCACGGTCCATCAGCGCCATCGCCGCCGACCTCGCCGACGCTGTGGATGGCCCACAACGCTCCGTAGCCCTGACTCTCAGCCGCATGGCCGATGGCGTGCATTTGTTGGTCGAACGAGCGCTGGATGACCTGGATGAGCCAGAAATGGCGGCGATTCTCGCCAGGAAAAACAGCCGAGTCAGCTGATCCACCACTCATAAAAAAATGGGCACCCAACCTCGTTGGCGTGCCCATTTTTTTGTCCACCGCCTCATGTTGCCTCAATGCCATGATGCGCAAAAAGTTGCGCAATCAAACTGTTCAAAGCCGACCAAAAAACGCCGCAGGCCTCGAAATTAAAGGCCTAAAACCCACTGCGCAAGAAGTTGCGCAGAGGTGCGCAACTTCCTGCGCAACCTCAAAGCCGCTCCTTCGAATAACGAGCAAAACATCCTACAGATCAGAATTACTCATCCTTGATTTATAGGCAGTTTCCCCGACATGGTACGAAGCTTGACATGTGCAAGGCACCCGGCAGGCGATACCGCCTCTCGGGCACCTTCACTTATTGAGCAAGGAGCACACCCATGGCGATACCCGCGTACATGTCCGTCACTGGCGAGAAACAAGGTCTGATCACTGCCGGCGCGTTCACCGCCGACTCGGTGGGCAACACCTACCAGGAAGGTCACGAAGACCAGGTCATGGTTCAGGCGTTCAGCCACGACGTGATCATCCCGCGTGACCCGCAATCCGGCCAACCGACCGGTCAGCGCGTGCACAAGCCAGTGGTCATCACCAAGGTCTACGACAAGTCCTCGCCACTGCTGCAAGCGGCGTTGACCTCCGGCGAGCGCATGAGCGAAATCGTTATCCAGTGGTACCGCACGTCGGCTCAAGGCACCCAAGAGCACTACTACACCACCCAACTGGAAGACGCGATCATCGTCGCCATCAACAACAAAATGCACAACTGCCAGGACCCGTCGAACTCGCACTTCACGCACCTGGAAGAGGTGCAATTCACCTACCGCAAAATCACCTGGACCCACGAAGTATCCGGTACTTCGGGTTCCGATGACTGGCGGTCACCCGTCGTTGGCTAAAGCCTGGCTAACGTTGCATTGCTGTCACCCATAAAAAATGGGCACCCGATTCAATCGGTATGCCCATTTTTCAATCCGGTTCTCCCCGTGATTCGGGGAGTTCGCCGCGATTATGGATTAACGCTGTCTTTCAACGATTTGCCTGGCTTGAAGGCAACCGTGTTGCTGGCCTTGATTTTGACGGGCTCACCGGTTTGCGGGTTTTTGCCGGTGCGGGCTCCGCGGTGGCGTTGCAGGAAGGTACCGAAGCCCACCAGCGTGACGCTGTCCTTGCGATGCAGAGCGCCGGTGATTTCTTCGAGAACGGCGTTGAGAACGCGGTTGGCCTGCTCTTTGGTGAGGTCTGCTTTTTCAGCAATTGCAGCGGCGAGGTCTGGTTTACGCATTTAGTGAAGCCCCTTTGACGGTTTTTTGTTGTTATGTCCGTGCTGTTCTCGTTGGAACAGCGCCCAAGGTGCCGCAGTGCTCTACGCTGCGGCAGACGGGAGTGAGGATGGCACGCAAGGAAGAGCCGCGCCAGTATCGGCGCGAGCTTTGTAGGGACAAAAGAGGGGTGATTCCGACAGAACGACCAGTATTTACGCCAGCAGTGCCGGAAGCTCTTTGTTGAGGGCCAGTTTTTCCATGACGGCCGTGCCTGTCAGGGCATAACCGAGCAGTTTTCCGCTGGCGTCGCGGCATAACACTTTGATGTCCGCGCCCTGCCCTTCTACCGTCCAGACGCCCTCGTTGCCCCGCGGTGGCGGTGATACCACCAACGGACACACCGGGGTTTTCACGGTGATCGGCATCGGGCCGTAGCTCACTGGCGTAGTGTTTCCAGCCAGAGTCTGAGCCAACGCTCTCGCACAGCTCATCAGCGGCATGACGTACAGCAGATTCAGCCCATCGACCTCGGCGCAATCACCCAGCGCGTAGATATTGTCATGGGAAGTCTTCAGGTGACGGTCGACCACCACGCCACGGTTGACTTGCACACCGGCCGCTGCCGCCAGATCGATACGCGGACGCAGGCCAATGGCCGAGACCACCACGTCGCAAGGGATCACAAGACCGTCGGACAGGTGCGCTTCCAGGCCATCAGCCACACGCTGCAAGCGATTGAGCACCGGCCCGAGGTGGAATTGGGCTCCGAGGCTTTCCAGCCCGGCCTGGACGGCGGTCGCTGCTGCCGGGTGCAGCAGGGTCGGCATGACCTGCTCGCACGGTGCAACCAGTTGCACCTCGTAGCCGCCAAGGCTCAGGTCATTGGCGAACTCGCAGCCAATCAGACCGGCCCCTAGCAGCAGCACCCGACGCTTGCCGGCCGCTGCTGCGCGAAAGCGGGCGTAGTCTTCCAGATCGTTGATCGGGAACACGCAATCCGCTGCGTCGCCTTCGATCGGCACCCGCACGGTTTCCGCGCCCCAGGCCAGAATCAGGTCACGGTAAAACACCGCTTCCTCACCGATCCATAAGCGTTTGTGGCCCGGATCGATGCCGCTGATGCGCGTGTGCGTGCGCACTTCGGCTTTCAGCTGCTCGGCCATCGCGCCGGGTTCGGCCATGCTCAGGCCGTCGGCGTCTTTGTTTTTGCCGAAACCGGTGGAAAGCATCGGCTTGGAGTAAGAACGTCCGTCATCGGCGGTAATCAATAGCAGCGGGGTTTCGCTATCCAGTTTGCGAAACTCCCGGGCCAGGTTATAGCCAGCCAGCCCGGTACCGACGATCACGACAGGTGCGCTCATTCCTTACTCCTCTAATAGTTTTAAGCAGCGATTTCGATCATTTCGAAATCCATCTTGCCCACGCCGCAGTCCGGGCACAGCCAGTCTGCCGGAACGTCTTCCCAACGAGTGCCCGGCGCGATGCCATCATCCGGCCAGCCGTCAGCTTCGTTGTAAATCAGGCCGCAGACGATACATTGCCACTTTTTCATTCACTTACTTCCTCAGGATTCAGGCGTATTGCCGGGGCGAACGGTCGATGGTTGCAGCGCTGCCGTCCGGCTCAGGGCGTTTTGTACTGATCGGGCCCGATAGATGCAAGCCTGTTCGGCGCAATGGCGGCCCGGATCAATCAAAATCGCTGGCTGACATGGTAAGCTCGCCGCCTCATTTGCTGCCAATAATGACTCACTGTGCCGCACTCAATATCCCCGCTTTGGCTCCTCCAGAGCCAACTCGCTCCCCTCCCCGACGCCTCTATTCTCGACTGGCTGTTCGACGAAGGCTCCCTGACCCGACGGCTGATCCGTTTGTCGAATGACAACTTCAGCGTCACGCCTCTGTTTGAAGGCTGGCAATCGCTGCGGGCCGACGAATGTGTCGCACTGGATCTGGCCGAAGGCAGCGAGGGCTGGGTGCGCGAGGTTTATTTGCGCGGTCACGGTGAAGCGTGGGTGTTTGCCCGCAGCGTGGCGGCACGCAGTGCGTTGCAGGGCGATGGGTTGCACATGGACGAATTGGGCAGCCGCTCGCTGGGGGAATTGCTGTTTTGTGATCACGCGTTCCAGCGCCGCGCGATCGAGGTTTGTCACTATCCTCAGGCGTGGCTGCCGATGGAGTCCCGGGCACCTGAACTGTGGGGCCGCCGCTCGCGTTTCGACCGTGGCGCCTTGAGCGTATTGGTGGCCGAAATCTTCCTGCCGACCTTGTGGAGCGCCACCCGCGCCCATCCGGAGAACTGCTGATGTACCAGAGCCTGCTCAAGTCCTTGAACCGCTTGAACCCACGGGCCTGGGATTTCATTCAACTGACGCGCATGGACAAGCCCATCGGCATTTATCTGCTGCTGTGGCCGACGCTGTGGGCGCTGTGGATTGCCGGGAAAGGCTCGCCGTCCCTGGCCAACGTGGTGATTTTCGTCCTCGGCGTGGTGCTGACCCGCGCTGGGGGTTGCGTGATCAATGACTGGGCGGATCGCAAGGTCGACGGCCATGTGAAACGCACCGAGCAGCGGCCCTTGGTCAGCGGCAAGATCAGTTCCAAAGAAGCCCTGGTGTTCTTTGCGCTGCTGATGGGCGTGAGCTTTTTGCTGGTGCTGTGCACGAATGCGGCAACGGTCTGGCTGTCGTTCGGCGGTTTGGCCCTGGCGTTCAGTTATCCGTTCATGAAGCGCTACACCTATTACCCGCAAGTGGTGCTGGGCGCGGCGTTTTCGTGGGGGATGCCGATGGCGTTCACCGCCGAAACCGGTGAATTGCCAGCGGCGGCGTGGCTGCTGTGGATCGCCAACCTGCTCTGGACCGTGGGTTATGACACCTATTACGCGATGACCGACCGTGACGACGACCTGAAGATCGGCGTGAAATCCACGGCAATTCTGTTTGGCGATGCGGACCGGGTGATCATCCTGACGTTGCAGGGGTTGGCGCTAGGCTGCCTGCTGCTGGCCGGGTCAAAATTCGAGCTCGGTGGCTGGTTCCACCTCGGCTTGCTGGCAGCGGCGGGCTGTTTCGCGTGGGAGTTCTGGTACACCCGCGACAAGGACCGGATGCGTTGCTTCAAGGCGTTTTTGCACAACCATTGGGCCGGGTTGGCGATCTTTGTCGGGATTGTGCTGGATTACGCGCTGCGTTGAGGAACACACTTTTAGGTAGCAGCTGGCGMAGCCTGCGTCCGGCTGCGCAGCAGTCGTAAATCCTGAGTACGCGGCACATCTGAAACACCGCGTGAGCAGATTTTACGACTGCTACGCMGCCGGACGCAGGCTTCGCCAGCTGCTACAGGCTTACATCTTCGGCCCGGAGTTGGTGATGACGTGCCAGACGTCTTTCTTCTTGTCACCCTTCATCTCTCCGGCTGCCTTGTCGTCCTTGTAGTAGTACAGCGGCTTGCCCATGTAGGCCCATTGCATCGTGCCATCGTCACGCTTGATGATTGTCCACTTACCTTCAGGCTTGGCACCCGCCTCGGCCGTGAACGGTGGCCAATACTCTGCACACTCGCCGGTGCACACCGACTTGCCGCCAGTGTCCTTGTCGAAGGTGTAAAGAACCATGCCTTTATGGTCGACCATCATGTCGCCTTTCATCATCGCCGGCTCGGCCGCGAAGGCCATGGCCGGCAACGAAAACGCAGCGACCAGCAGCAGGGCCTTGAAGGATTGCGAGATTTGCTTCATGGAAACCTTCCTTTTGTGGTTGTCAGGATTCGGACTTAGAGCTTAGTTCAGGATCATGACAATCGCCGCACGGCTAAAATACTGTCACACGACTGCAATAATTCCGTTATCTAATGCGGCGCAAGACAGTTAAATGACAAGAGGACTAAGGCATGGTTGGCAGGAGCATTCTGATCGTCGACGACGAAGCGCCCATTCGCGAAATGATCGCCGTTGCGTTGGAAATGGCCGGCTATGACTGTCTGGAAGCCGAAAACTCCCAGCAGGCCCACGCCATCATCGTTGATCGCAAGCCGGACTTGATCCTGCTCGACTGGATGCTGCCCGGCACCTCCGGTATCGAATTGGCCCGCCGTCTCAAGCGCGATGAGCTGACCGGGGACATCCCGATCATCATGCTCACCGCCAAGGGCGAAGAGGACAACAAGATCCAGGGCCTGGAAGTCGGCGCGGACGACTACATCACCAAACCGTTTTCCCCGCGTGAGCTGGTAGCCCGCCTCAAAGCCGTGTTGCGTCGCGCCGGCCCAACCGATGGCGAAGCGCCGATTGAAGTCGGCGGTCTGTTGCTGGACCCGATCAGCCACCGCGTGACCATCGACGGCAAACCGGCCGAAATGGGCCCGACTGAATACCGTCTGCTGCAATTTTTCATGACCCACCAGGAACGTGCCTATACCCGTGGCCAATTGCTGGATCAGGTCTGGGGCGGCAATGTTTATGTCGAAGAGCGCACCGTCGACGTGCATATCCGGCGTCTGCGCAAAGCCCTCGGCGATGCTTACGAAAATCTGGTACAAACCGTGCGTGGCACGGGTTATCGGTTTTCTACCAAAGCCTGATTCTGCCCTGACCCGCCCGACAAGCTGACAAGGACGCTCGTTTCCGTGAAGCAAAACTGGCATGGCACCCTGATTCGCCACATGCTGTTACTGGTCACCGGTTGCCTGGTGATCGGCCTGATTACCGGCTACTACGGCTGGAGTCTCGCCGCGGGACTGGGCCTTTATCTGGCCTGGACCCTCAAGCAATTGCTGCGTTTGCACGAATGGCTACGCCTGCACTCAGCCGATGAAGCACCGCCCGATGGCTATGGTCTGTGGGGCGAGGTGTTCGACAGCATCTATCACCTGCAACGTCGCGACCAACGGGTACGTGGGCGACTGCAAGCGGTGATCGACCGGATCCAGGAGTCCACCGCCGCGCTGAAAGACGCGGTGGTCATGCTCGACAGCGACGGCAACCTGGAATGGTGGAACCGCGCCGCCGAAACCCTGCTCGGCCTCAAGACCCCGCAAGACAGCGGCCAGCCCGTCACCAACCTGGTACGCCATCCGCGCTTCAAGGAATATTTCGAGCAGGACAGCTACGCCGAACCGCTGGAAATCCCGTCGCCGACCAATGATCACGTGCGCATTCRGCTGTACATCACGCGCTATGGCAACAATGAACACTTGATGCTGGTGCGCGACGTCACGCGCATCCATCAGTTGGAACAGATGCGCAAAGACTTCATCGCCAACGTCTCCCATGAGCTGCGCACACCGCTGACCGTGATCTGCGGCTATCTGGAAACCCTGCTCGACAATGCCGAGGAAGTGAATCCGCGCTGGACCCGTGCCTTGCAGCAGATGCAGCAACAGGGCGGGCGCATGCAAACGTTGCTCAATGACTTGCTGTTGTTGGCCAAACTGGAAGCTACCGATTACCCGTCGGACAACCAGCCGGTGGTCATTGACGGCTTGTTGCAGTCAATCAAGGGCGACGCCCAGCAACTGTCAGGCCAGAAAAACCAGCGCATCACCCTGGAAGCCGACCCGACGGTTCTGCTCAAGGGCAGCGAAGCGGAACTGCGCAGTGCGTTTTCCAACCTGGTGTTTAACGCGGTGAAATACACCCCGGCCGAAGGCAATATCCGCATTCGCTGGTGGGCCGACCAACAAGGTGCACACCTGAGCGTGCAGGATTCCGGGATCGGCATCGACAGCAAACACCTGCCGCGCCTGACCGAACGTTTCTACCGTGTCGACTCCAGCCGCAACTCCAACACCGGCGGCACCGGCCTGGGCCTGGCCATCGTCAAACACGTATTGCTGCGCCATCGCGCGCGGATGGAAATCAGCAGCGTGCCGGGCCACGGCAGTACGTTTACCTGCCACTTTGCCCCCGCCCAGGTGAGCAAATCGCAAGTGCTCAGGACTGCGGACTGATACCGGCCAGCACGCGCCACTAGGCAACCGATCAGTCAGCCGCTACATTGGCTGACTTGTGCCTGCCCTTCAGGCACAGCATTTATCCCCCTTTTGAATACACGGAACCCGCAAAACTCCATCATGGACCCTTCCCCTGGCTTGACCCTCGCAACAATATTCGCCGATTTCGGCATGATTCTTTTTGCTCTGATCCTGGTTTTGCTCAACGGATTCTTCGTTGCGGCCGAATTTGCCATGGTCAAACTGCGCTCGACCCGGGTTGAGGCCATCGCGGACAAAAACGGCTGGCGCGGGCATATCCTGCGCACCGTTCACAGTCAGCTCGATGCCTACCTCTCGGCGTGCCAGCTGGGTATCACCCTCGCCTCCCTCGGCCTTGGCTGGGTCGGTGAACCGGCGTTCGCGCACATCCTCGAACCGATCCTGGAAGCGGTCGGCGTGCAGTCGGCCGAAGTGATCAAAGGCGTGTCGTTCTTCGCCGCGTTCTTCGTCATTTCGTACCTGCACATCGTCGTCGGCGAGTTGGCCCCGAAATCCTGGGCCATCCGCAAACCCGAACTGCTGTCGCTGTGGACCGCCGTGCCGCTGTACCTGTTCTACTGGGCCATGTACCCGGCGATTTACCTGCTGAACGCCAGCGCCAACACGATTCTGCGAATCGCCGGCCAGGGTGAACCCGGCCCTCATCACGAGCACCATTACAGCCGTGAAGAACTGAAACTGATCCTGCACTCCAGCCGTGGCCAGGACCCGAGCGACCAAGGCATGCGTGTATTGGCCTCGGCCGTGGAAATGGGCGAGCTGGAAGTGGTCGACTGGGCCAACTCCCGGGAAGACCTGGTGACGCTGGAGTTCAACGCACCGCTGAAAGAAATCCTGGCGATGTTCCGTCGCCACAAGTTCAGCCGTTACCCGGTGTACGACAGCGACCGTCAGGAGTTCGTCGGCCTGCTGCACATCAAAGACCTGCTGCTCGAACTGGCGGCGCTGGATCATATCCCCGAATCGTTCAACCTGGCTGAACTGACCCGCCCGCTGGAGCGCGTATCGCGGCACATGCCGTTGTCACAACTACTGGAACAGTTCCGCAAGGGTGGATCGCACTTCGCCGTGGTGGAAGAGGCCGATGGCAACATCATTGGCTACCTGACCATGGAAGACGTGCTGGAAGTGCTGGTCGGCGACATTCAGGACGAACACCGCAAGGCCGAGCGCGGGATCCTCGCGTACCAGCCGGGCAAGCTGCTGGTGCGCGGTGATACACCGCTGTTCAAGGTCGAACGCCTGCTGGGCATCGATCTGGATCACGTCGAAGCCGAAACCCTTGCCGGGCTGGTCTATGAAAGCCTCAAGCGGGTGCCGGAAGAGGAAGAAGTACTGGAAGTCGAAGGTTTGCGGATCATCATCAAGAAGATGAAAGGGCCGAAGATTATTCTGGCCAAGGTGTTGATGCTGGATTGATCGACTGACCTAGAGTCCCAGTCGATTTCATCGCGAGCAGGCTCGCTCCCACATTTGAAACGCATTCCCCTGTGGGAGCGAGCCTGCTCGCGATAGCGTCAGATCAGCCAACACATTACTGCTTGCCCAACACAAAGTTGGGCAACACCCCGACCGGTTGTTTGAACTGGTACGGAATCGACACCAACCCCAATCCCGTATTGCGTTGCACCACGAAATGCAGGTGTGGCCCGGTGCTGTTGCCAGTATTGCCCGACAACCCCAGCGCACTGCCCACCTCCACCCGCTGCCCCTCTCGAACCCTGACCGAACCTTGCTTGAGGTGTAAATACACGCCCATGGTCCCGTCATTGTGCAGCACCCTCACGAAATTGCCCGACGGGTTAGTGCCGCGACCGCTCTGCCCGCTCTCGGTCTTCACCACCACCCCGCCACGCGCGGCGATGATCGGCGTGCCTTCGGGCATGGCGATGTCCATCGCGTAGCGACTCTTTGGTCCGAAATGGCTGTACTCGCCATTGGCACCCTGGCTTATGCGAAACGGACCGCCACGCCAGGGCAGCGGGTATCGATAGGCCAAGGCGGACCCTGAGGGGCTGCCCAAGGCGTACTTGAACCTTGGGGTGTACACCAGCGGCCTTCCGGCCTGAGTTGCGGTGAGCACCGCTACACGAATGCTGCTACGCGCGGGCAACACCTTGTGAATCGGTCGACCCGCGCCGCTGACGTTCTTCAATCCGGCGAAACTCAAATTGATCTCTACCGGCGCATACAGGTTATTGCGCACGTACACGCTATGCACGCCGTCCTTCTTCATGAACACCAGGTACACCTGACGCTCAAGGTGCTCATCCATGCGATCCCGAAAAACGAACACCTGGGAGCCTTTCGTGGGGCGGTCACTGTAGGAGACCACGCCATTGGCGTCGGTGGACTTGTAGACCGTTATGGCCATTGCGGAGGTGGCGGCCATGAACAGGCCACAGAAAAACAGCAGTCGCGCGAACATGAGCAGGGTTCTGTTGAGTAAGGCCTTGGATCGAGCCTAGCAGCTGCAATGGACCGGGGTATTCGGCAGATGTTTCAAAATGGAACTCACCCGCCTGGTCACGCCATTTGAAAAGTCCCGGCCTGGGGGAAACAAATATCGACATCCAGCTGTGCCGAAGCAGACAAATTCACCAGCGCATCCAGTGAGAATTTATCGATCTTGCCATTGAGCACATCGTTGAGTCGCGGCTGAGTAATGTTCAGCCGCTTCGATGCATCTTTCTGTGTAAGCTCCCATCCGCGAATGGTCTTGCACAACTCCACCATCAGTTTTGAACGCAGACGCATGTTCGCCGCTTCTTGTGGTGAATCTTCCAGCGCATCCCAGACACTGGCGAAACGCTGGGTTTGATCGTGATGATCCATCATGGCTTAACCTATTTCCTGAAATCTGGCGCGTGCCAGTTCGATATCCCGCGTTTCGGTTTTCCGGGTGGTTTTATGCAATGCATGCAGCACATAAATGGCTTCAGGACGATTGACCACATAAAACACTCAAAACGCGCCTGACTCTTCGGCAATTCTGATTTCGTTAACGCCTCTTCCCACCGTTTTCATGGGCCTCCAGTCAAAGGGCTCGGCACCCTGTTGCAAAAGGTCCAATTGAAAACCCGCAGCCCTTCGCGCATCGAGGGGAAATGACTTCAGATCCTTGAGTGCATTCCCGACAAACACCACATCCTTGTGCCTTGGCATCGACTTCTCCGCTTACTGACAGGAAAAGCGTAATCGACGAAGGCTATTCGGGGAGATCTGTGTTGTTTCAAGGCATGGCGAGGAGAGGCCTTGTCGTTCAAGGCTATATCAGAACAGATATAAATCAAGGTTGGAATGGAACAAACTGATGTACGGCAAAAAGGTCCATCGTCGACTCCGGGCCCCGAACCGACGATGGCTGTCAGGCGACGCAGATCACGCGCCTGGAATGAAATGCTTCTGCGCCGTACCCCGGGCAATCAGCCGGGAGATGTAGTCGAGCTTCTGTGCATCCTGGTCCACAAAGCGGAAAGTCAGTTGCAACCACTCGCTGTCAGGTTTCGGCTCATAGGCGACAACGGCGTGCAGGTAACCGTTCAGACGAGCAATTTCAGCGTTCTCGCCCTGCTCCAGGTCGAGCACAGCGCTGTCGAGGATGTGTGGCAGCGTGTCGGTGCGCTTAACCACCAGCAGCGCTTCCTTGATGCTCAAGGACTTGATCACACATTGCTGAATGCCGCTGGGCAGGCGCAGCTGACCTTTACCACGACCGCTGGCAGGCGATTCGGCGCTCGAAACCTTGACCGGAGGGCTGTTGAGCAAGCCACGAGACGGTGCGGCCGTTGGAGCAGGTGCGACCACGGCAGGCTTGCCACCGGTCAATGCATTCAGGGTATCGCCGCCGAACGCCGAGTTCATTTTAGGCGCCGTACCACCCATCAGGGCGTCCAGCTTGCCGACCTTGTTCAGCGCTTGTTTGACCTTGGTCAACAGTTGCTCGTTGGAAAACGGCTTGCTGACGTAGCCGGAAACGCCGGCCTGAATGGCCTGCACCACGTTGTCTTTGTCGCCACGGCTGGTCACCATCACGAAGGGCATGGTCTTGAGGTGGTCTTGCTCGCGGCACCAGGTCAGCAGTTCCAGGCCAGACATCTCCGGCATTTCCCAGTCGCACAACACCAGGTCGAACGTTTCCTTGGCCAGCATGGCCTGAGCTTTCTTGCCGTTGATGGCGTCTTCCGTGCGGATGCCCGGGAAGACGTTACGCAGACATCTTTTTACCAGGTCACGAATGAACGCTGCATCGTCCACCACCAACACGCTGATCTTGCTCATCCACTCTCCCTCGAAAAATCCCGGCAAGCCTACCGTTCTGCTTATGGCACATCGCCAAAAGCCTTCAGTCACGCCGGGACTTTTCGTTCGCGGGCGCTGCTTCTAACGTCGAAAACCACACACAAAAACGCCCGGCCAAAAGACCGGGCGTTTGTCTTGGGCAGTCTTACTTATCGTCAGCTTTGCCCAGAACATTAGCGGTTTCGCCGCTTGTTCCTTCAACTTCTTCTTTCATGCGCTTGAGGCCCAGGTGACGTACGTCGGTGCCGCGCACCAGGTAAATCACCAGTTCCGAGATATTGCGCGCATGGTCGCCGATCCGTTCCAGCGAACGCAGCACCCAGATAATGCTCAAGACCCGCGAAATAGAGCGAGGGTCTTCCATCATGTAGGTCGCCAGTTCACGCAGGGCGGTCTTGTATTCGCGATCGATGATCTTGTCGTATTGCGCCACCGACAATGCCAGGTCGGCGTCGAAGCGGGCAAATGCGTCCAGTGCGTCACGCACCATGTTGCGCACCTGGTCGCCGATGTGACGAACTTCGACGTAACCGCGCGGCGCTTCGCCTTCTTCGCACAACTGGATGGCGCGGCGGGCGATTTTGGTCGCTTCGTCACCGATGCGCTCAAGGTCGATCACCGACTTGGAGATGCTGATGATCAGACGCAAGTCAGACGCCGCCGGCTGGCGACGGGCCAGAATGCGCAGGCACTCTTCGTCGATGTTGCGTTCCATCTGGTTGATCTGGTCGTCGATCTCGCGAACCTGCTGGGCCAGACCGGAGTCGGCTTCGATCAGCGCGGTCACCGCGTCGTTGACCTGCTTTTCCACCAGCCCGCCCATGGCCAGGAGGTGGCTGCGTACTTCCTCCAGCTCGGCGTTGAACTGCGCGGAAATGTGGTGGGTAAGGCCTTCTTTACTAATCATGCGATTGCTCCGCAAAAGCTGTAAGCCGCAAGCTACAAGCTGCAAGCCAATTTGTGTCGTTACGCTGAACCGCTTTAACTTGCCGCTTGAAGCTTGCGGCTTACAGCTGTACGGCTAGCCGTACCGCCCCGTGATGTAGTCTTCGGTCTGCTTCTTCGCCGGATTGGTGAACAGGGTGTCGGTGTCGCCGAATTCCACCAGTTTGCCCATGTACATGAACGCCGTGTAGTCGGAAACCCGCGCGGCCTGTTGCATGTTGTGGGTCACGATAACGATGGTGAATTTCGATTTCAGTTCGTAGATCAGCTCTTCGACTTTCAGCGTCGAGATCGGGTCGAGTGCCGAGCACGGTTCGTCGAGCAGCAGCACTTCCGGCTCCACGGCGATGGTGCGCGCGATCACCAGACGTTGCTGCTGACCACCGGACAGGCCGAGTGCCGATTCATGCAGACGGTCTTTGACTTCGTCCCACAGCGCCGCGCCTTTCAACGCCCACTCGACGGCTTCGTCGAGAATGCGCTTCTTGTTGATGCCCTGGATGCGCAGGCCGTACACCACGTTTTCGTAGATGGTTTTCGGGAACGGGTTCGGCTTCTGGAACACCATACCCACGCGACGACGCAGCTCGGCCACGTCTTCGCCCTTACGGTAGATGTTGTTGCCGTAGAGGTTGATCGCGCCTTCGACACGGCAGCCATCAACCAGATCGTTCATGCGGTTGAAGGTGCGCAGCAGCGTGGACTTGCCGCAGCCGGACGGGCCGATGAAGGCGGTCACGCGTTGTTTCGGGATGTTCATGCTGACGTCGTACAGCGCTTGTTTGTCGCCGTAGAACAAGCTCAGGCCCGGCACTTCAATGGCCACGGTTTCCTGCTCAAGGCTCAGGCTCTGTTTGTCGCGACCCAATGCCGACATGTTGATGCCGTGGGTATGTGTTTCGTGCTGCATGGGTCTCACTCCGTTCGTAGCTGCAAGCTTCTGGCTGCAAGCTGCAAGTTTTGAGCAAAAGCGGCTTGTAGCTTGCCGCTTGTGGCTAATGGCTTTAGCTATCCAACGCTTTGTATTTCTCGCGCAGGTGGTTTCGGATGTAGACGGCCGACAGGTTCAACGTGGCGATCACCAGCACCAGCAGCAGCGCCGTGGCGTACACCAGTGGACGCGCGGCTTCGACGTTCGGGCTCTGGAAGCCGACGTCATAAATGTGGAAGCCCAGGTGCATGATCTTCTGATCCAGGTGCAGGTACGGGTAGTTGCCATCCAGCGGCAGCGACGGTGCCAGTTTCACTACACCGACGAGCATCAACGGCGCCACTTCACCGGCGGCGCGGGYCACGGCGAGGATCATGCCGGTCATCATCGCCGGGCTGGCCATCGGCAGAACGATCTTCCACAAGGTTTCCGCCTTGGTAGCGCCGAGGGCCAACGAGCCTTCACGCACGGTGCGAGGAATCCGCGCCAGACCTTCTTCCGTGGCCACGATCACCACCGGCACCGCCAGCAACGCCAGGGTCAGGGAAGCCCAGAGCAGACCCGGCGTACCGAAGGTCGGTGCCGGCAATGCTTCAGGGAAGAACAAGCGGTCAACCGAGCCGCCCAGTACATAGACGAAGAAGCCCAGGCCGAACACGCCGTAAACAATGGCCGGTACGCCTGCCAGGTTGTTCACCGCGATGCGGATAATCCGGGTCAGCGCGTTCTGCTTGGCGTATTCACGCAGGTAAACCGCCGCCAGCACGCCGAACGGCGTCACGATCATCGCCATGATCAGCGTCATCATCACGGTGCCGAAAATCGCCGGGAAGATCCCGCCTTCGGTGTTCGCTTCACGCGGGTCGTCGCTGAGGAACTCCCAGACCTTGCTGAAGTAGAAGCCGATCTTGGTCATCGTGCCCATGGCGTTCGGCTGGTAGGCATGAACCACTTTGCCGATGCTGATTTCGACTTCTTTGCCGTTCGCATCGCGGGCCGTGAGGCTGTCGCGGTTGAACTGGGCGTGCAGGTCATTCAGACGGACTTCGATGTCTTGATAACGTGCATTGAGCTCGGCGCGCTCGGCATCCATGTCCGCTTGCGCGGCGGCGTCGAGCTTGCCCGCCAGTTCCAGTTTGCGACCGTGCAGACGAATGCGTTCCAGACCCGCGTTGATCGCGCCAATGTCAGTCTTTTCCAGAGACTTGAGCTGTGCCGCGAGCTTGTTTACACGATCAACACGCGCCTGCAGTTCCGGCCATGCCGCTTCGCCTTCAGCGATGACTTTGCCGTCCTGTTTGACGTTGACCAGGTAACCGTAGAAGTTGCCCCATTCGCGACGCTCGACGGTCATCAGCTCAGGCGGCGTCTTTTGGTTGGTCAGCCACTCGCCGACGATCCAGGTGAAGTCATTGCCGTTCAAGTCACGGTTGCCGACCTTGATCAGCTCACGCGTCATGAACTCCGGGCCCTGATCGGGCACCGGCAGACCAGCGCTTTTCAGGCGCTCACGCGGCACTTCTTCCTTCTGTACCACTTCGCCGATGACCAGGTGATTGGCCTGGCCCGGCACGTCGTAGCTGGCGTGAATCAAATCCGCCGGCCAGAAGTGACCCAGACCGCGCACGGCAATCACCGCCAGCAGGCCAATGGTCATGATGACCGCGATGGACACCGCGCCACCGCTGACCCAGACGCCGGGGGCGCCGCTCTTGAACCATCCTTTCAGGGAGTTCTGTTTCACAGACTTCTACCTTTCTTAAAGCGACGAGTATTTCTTGCGCAGACGCTGACGAATCAGTTCTGCGAGGGTGTTCATGACGAAGGTGAACAACAGCAGCACCAGCGCCGAGAGGAACAGCACGCGGTAGTGGCTGCCGCCGACTTCCGACTCGGGCATTTCCACCGCGACGTTGGCAGCCAATGTGCGCAGGCCCTCGAACAGGTTCATTTCCATGACCGGGGTGTTACCGGTGGCCATCAACACGATCATGGTTTCACCGACCGCACGGCCCATGCCGATCATCAGCGCCGAGAAAATGCCCGGGCTGGCGGTGAGGATCACCACCCGCGTCATGGTCTGCCACGGCGTGGCACCAAGGGCCAGGGAACCGAGGGTCAAACCGCGAGGCACGCTGAACACGGCGTCTTCGGCGATGGAGTAGATGTTCGGGATAACCGCGAAGCCCATGGCCAAGCCAACCACCAGTGCGTTGCGCTGGTCGTAGGTGATGCCCAGGTCGTGGGAGATCCACATGCGCATGTCGCCGCCGAAGAACCAGGTTTCCATGTACGGGCTCATGTACAGCGACAGCCAGCCTACGAACAGAATCACGGGGATCAGGATCGCGCTTTCCCAGCCGTCCGGCACTTTCAGACGGATCGACTCTGGCAGGCGACTGAAAACGAAGCCGGCCACCAGAATGCCGATCGGCAGGAGCATCAGCAGACTGAAGATGCCTGGCAAATGCCCTTCCACATACGGCGCAAGGAACAGGCCGGCGAAGAAGCCGAGGATCACCGTCGGCATCGCTTCCATCAGCTCGATCACCGGCTTCACTTTGCGGCGCAAGCTCGGGGCCATAAAGTACGCGGTGTAGATCGCCGCAGCGACGGCAAGCGGCGCAGCCAACAGCATGGCGTAGAACGCGGCCTTCAAGGTACCGAAGGTCAGCGGGGACAAGCTCATCTTCGGTTCGAAGTCAGTGTTGGCGGCGGTCGATTGCCAGACGTATTTAGGTTCGTCGTAGTTCTCGTACCAGACCTTGCTCCACAACGCGCTCCACGACACTTCCGGGTGCGGGTTGTCCAGCAGCAGCGGCTGAAGCTTGCCGCCCGCTTCGACGATGATGCGGTTGGCCCGTGGCGACATGCCGAAAATGCCCTGGCCTTCGACAACCTGATCCACCAGCAAGGTGCGGTGAGCGGTACTGTGGAACACGCCGAGCATGCCGGCCGCGTCGAGGGCGACGAAGCCTTTGCGACGCTCTTCAGCGCTGATTTCAATAATCGGCGTGGTGCCCATCTGGAAGGTACGAATCTGCTTCAGCCGCTGCTCGCCATCGGGGTCGCGCGCCATGAACCACTGGGCCAGACCACCTTTGGAGTCGCCGAGGATCAGCGAGATACCGCCCACCAACTGGGTGCTGGCARTGATCTCGGCATCGCCGTTTTCGAGCAGTTTGTAGCGACCATTGAGGCTCTTGTCTCGCAGGCTGAACACATCGGCCTGGGCACGACCGTTAATCACGTAGAGCCACTGCTGACGCGGGTCAACGAAGATGTTCTTCACCGGCTCGGTCATCTGCGGCAGGTCTATACGCTTCTGCTCGTTGGTAACTTCGCCAGTCATCATGTTTTCTTCGCTGGTCAGCGACAAAACATTGAGTTGCGCCCCCGTGGCGCCAACCAGCATCAGTGTCGAATCGTTGGCGTTGAGGCTGACATGCTCCAGCGCACCGCCCGCCTCGTTCAGCACGATCGGGGTTTCGCCATACGGGTATTCGATAGCCGGCGAGATGGTTTTCTTGCCGTCCGGGTAGGTGACTTTATAGGTGTGACGGAACACCAGGGCCTGTCCATTGGACAGCCCCACCGCGACCAATGGATGGCCCGGTTGGTCTTCGCCGATGGAGGTCACATGAGTGCCGGCCGGAACAGGCAGGTCGACGCGCTTGAGTTCAGCGCCACTGTCGATATCAAAGAACAGCGCCTGGCCCTTGTCGGAAACCCGCATGGCGACCTGGTTCTGTTCTTCGAGGGAGATCAATAACGGCTTGCCGGCGTCTTGCATCCAGGCAGGCGTGATGGCGTCTTTGGCGGTCAGGTCGGCGCCCTGGAACAGGGGCGCGACGACATAGCCCAGGAAGAAGAAGATCAACGTGATCGCGCCGAGAACGGCGAGGCCGCCCACGAGGACGTACCAGCGAGTCAGGCGATCTTTGAGCGCGCGAATGCGGCGCTTGCGTTGCAGCTCAGGCGTATTGAAATCAATTCGCTTGGGGGGATTCTTAGTCATGGTGGAATTGGCCAGATCATTCATGCGCACACCCTAGCGATCCTGTATGACAGAAAGATGACAATGCAGTGACGCAACAAATCCGCCGCCAGCGGGGACTGGCAGCAGACCGGAAATTTTGGGGTTGTAGSAGCTGTCGAGGGAACCGAGGCTGCGATCTTTTGATCTTGCGGTTAGAGGCCAGATCAAAAGATCGCAGCCTCGTTTCACTCGACAGCTGCTACAGAGTCCGGGTTTACCCCGGACTCAGGGTTTTACTTTTTTGCGACTTCAGGGCCGCCTTCCTGCAGACCCAGGTCAGCCAGTGCTTTGGCAGCAACTTTGGCCGGCAGTGGGATGTAACCGTCTTTCACCACAACTTCCTGGCCCTGTTTGGACAGGATCAGTTTCACGAACTCGGCTTCCAGCGGGGCCAGAGGCTTGTTCGGCGCTTTGTTGACGTAAACGTAGAGGAAACGCGACAGCGGGTATTTGCCGTTCAGTGCGTTTTCTTCGGTGTCTTCGATGAAGTCACTGCTGCCTTTCTTGGCCAGGGCCACCGTCTTCACGCTAGCGGTTTTGTAGCCGATGCCCGAGTAACCGATGCCGTTCAGCGAGGAGCTGATCGACTGCACGACCGAAGCCGAACCAGGTTGTTCGTTGACGTTTGGCTTGTAGTCGCCTTTGCACAGGGCTTCTTCCTTGAAGTAGCCGTAGGTGCCGGATACCGAATTACGACCGAACAGTTGCACTGGCTTGTTGGCCAGGTCGCCGGTCACACCCAGGTCACCCCAGGTTTTGACGTCGGTTTTAGCGCCGCACAGACGAGTGGACGAGAAGATCGCGTCGACTTGTTCCATGGTCAGGTGCTGGATCGGGTTGTCTTTGTGTACGAACACCGCCAGGGCGTCCACGGCAACCGGGATAGCGGTTGGCTTGTAGCCGTACTTCTGCTCGAAGGCAGCCAGTTCGGTGTCCTTCATCTTGCGGCTCATCGGGCCCAGGTTAGAGGTGCCTTCAGTCAGCGCAGGTGGCGCAGTGGCGGAGCCAGCGGCCTGAATCTGGATGTTTACGTTCGGGTATTCTTTTTTGTAGTTCTCAGCCCAGAGGGTCATGAGGTTGGCCAGGGTATCGGAGCCGACGCTGGACAGGTTGCCCGACACACCAGTGGTCTTGGTGTAGCTCGGGATAGCAGGGTCAACAGCGGCGAACGCGTTGGCAGTCGCAACGCCAGCAGCGACAAAAGTCATTGCCGCCATCAAACGCTTCAGTTTCATGCCTTACTCCTAGCAGATAGGGTGTGTTAAGTCGGGGCCAAGTATCAGCAGGCCGTGTGAACACTCTATGGCTGAAATATGACAATTGGATGAAAGGCCAGTAGTCGAGTGCCGGATACATTCAGCCTCGCAGCGCAGGTTGACAAATCTTAACCAGAAGATAGCCTTGTCAACCACGAGAGGAACCCATGATTAACGACCGAATCCGCCGCGCTCGCCTACTGCGGGGCATGTCTCTAGAGGCTTTAGCGCTCAAACTTGGCGATATCACCAAGCAAGGCCTCAGCAAATACGAGAAAGGGGCAAGCACTCCCAATTCCGCACGCCTGTTACAAATGGCAAAAGTATTGGAGGTCAGTCCTGAGTACTTTTTCCGGGCGGAGGCTGTGGCGCTTGCACCTTTAGAGTTTCGCAAACTGGCGAAAATGCCGAAATACCGCCAGATTCAAGTCGAAGAACAGATTCGCGAGCACCTCGAGCGTTACATCGCCCTGGAGGATTGCTTCGACCCGGCGGACATCCAGACTCCGGCCACCCCAGCGCAAATGCTACCGGTTTCCTCTATAGAGGAAGCTGAACGTGCGGCCGAGCAACTGCGTGAATTGTGGAAGATCGGCAGTGATCCCATCTCCAACCTTACCGAGCAACTGGAAGAGCACAGCATCAAGGTAGCGATGCTCATGGGTCCAGATGACTTTGATGGGGCCTGCGCCGCTACTGGTGACGGTCGTCATGTCTTGATCGCACTGAACTCGGCGCGCCCAGGCGAACGCATACGGTTCACCGCTGCCCATGAACTGGGTCATTGGGTCATGCAGTTACCCGAAGAGATGCCCGAAAGAGAAAAGGAAAACTGCTGCCATCGTTTTGCGGGGGCTTTCCTCTATCCCGCCAAAGGTGTCACCAGTGACTTTGGCAATCACCCTCGCTCCAGGGTCCACCCACGGGAACTGCTCATCGCCAAGCGCCAATACGGAATTTCGATGCACGCAGCACTGCGGCGCCTAAAGGATTTAAATCTTCTCAGCGACGGCGGTTACAAATCCCTCACCATACAATTCAGCTCCAATGGCTGGCGCAAGGCCGAGCCCGAGCCCATGCCGTGCAAACCGCCACAACGTTTTGAGTCGTTGGTGTTTTGGGGATTGGCTGAAGGATTGATCACCAAATCCCGTGCAGCTGAACTTCTACGCAAACCTGTGAGCGCTTTAGATCCCAATTTCCTGGGCTCACTGGAGAGTGCATGAGTCTGATCTACATCAGCGATACGAATATCTGGATCGATTTCAGGAATGCCGGACTGCTGGAACAGATGTTCAGACTGCCTTTCACTCTTTGCTGCACAGATTTCGTACTGCACGAACTCGAAGATTTCCCGCATGGCGAATTGCTTGCCCACGGGTTAATTGTCGAGTCATTCGAAGGTCCGGAAGTGGCACGGCTGTTCAGTCTCAAAGTCGCACATAACAACAGCTCTCTGGCAGACGTTTCGTGCTATCTAATTGCTCAACAAACAGGCCGACCGTTATTAACGGGGGACGGCAAACTCAGACGGCAGGCACACAAGGATGGGCTACAGGTACACAAGGATGGGCTACAGGTACACGGCGCACTATGGCTGCTGGACCTGATGGTTGACCATCAGGTTGTTGGATTGCAGCAGGCTGCGGATGCTTTAGAGGACATGCTCCTGCGCGGAGCACGATTACCGTCAGGCGAGTGTGAGGCAAGGCTTTCGCGCTGGCGAAAGCCTTGATAGAAACAGTTAGCGCCCCTTCTTCCAAAGATACCCACCCACCAAAATCCCGACCCCGCAAATAATCGCCACATAATAGGCAGGCCCCATCGGGCTCTCCTTCAGCAGCAGCGTCACCACCATCGGCGTCAAGCCACCGAAAATCGCATAGGCCAGGTTGTAGGAGAACGACAGCCCGCTAAAGCGCACCACTGCCGGGAAGGCTTTGACCATGACATACGGCACCGCGCCGATAGTGCCCACCAGTAAACCGGTCAAGGCATACATCGGAAACAGCCAGTCCGGGTGATTGAACAGGCTGTGATAAAAGGTCCAGGAACTCAGCAGCAACGCGGCACTGCCAAACACAAACACTCGACCCGCACCAAAACGGTCAGCCAACGCGCCGGACGCTACGCACCCAAGGCTCAGGAACACAATCGCCACGCTATTGGCCTGCAACGCCGTGGTCGGCGCGAAGTGGTACACAGTCTGCAACACGGTCGGGGTCATCAGGATGACCACGATGATGCCGGCGGACAGCAGCCAGGTCAGCAGCATGGAAATCAGGATCGCGCCGCGATGGTCACGCAGTACAGCGCGCAGCGGTACTTCTTCGGCCAGGGCTTTGCGCAGTTGCAGTTCGGCGAACACCGGGGTTTCGTGCAGCCAGCGGCGCAGGTAGACCGAGAACAGGCCGAACACGCCGCCCAGCAGGAACGGGATCCGCCAGGCGTAATCGGACACTTCCACCGGGGTATAAATGCTGTTGATCGCCGTGGCCACTAAGGAGCCCAGCAGAATGCCTGCTGTCAAGCCACTGGTCAGGGTGCCGCAGGCGTAGCCGATATACCGTTGCGGAACGTGTTCGGATACGAAGACCCACGCACCCGGCACTTCACCGCCAATCGCCGCGCCCTGAATCACCCGCATCAGCAGCAACAGAATCGGTGCCCACATGCCGATCTGGGCGTAAGTAGGCAGTAAACCCATGATCAAGGTGGGTACCGCCATCATGAAAATGCTCAGGGTGAACATCTTCTTGCGCCCCAACAGGTCACCGAAGTGCGCCATGACAATGCCGCCCAACGGCCGCGCCAGGTAGCCGGCGGCGAAAATGCCGAAGGTCTGCATGAGGCGCAGCCACTCGGGCATATCCGCTGGAAAGAACAGTTTGCCCACCACCGTGGCAAAGAACACAAAGATGATGAAGTCGTAGAACTCCAGCGCACCGCCCAAGGCAGACAGCGATAAAGTCTTGTAATCGCTGCGGGTCAAGGGACGTGCGGGCTGGTTCGGCTGCGCGATGCTCGAAGGCGCTGTGGTCATGGCAAGGGCTTCTCTTATAGTCGGATCTGCAACCCCAACAACGCTGGCGGAGGCTTGGGCAGGTCCGGCACGATAGCAAATTGTTCGAAAAAGCACATAGAGGTGCGTTTTTGACGGTCAAAATGAGAACCGGACGGTCGTCTCGGAGTCTACCGACCGATATACTGGCGATCTTGCAACAGTTTGAAAGGATTGCTGTGCGAAGACGCTGCTGGCTCTACCAGTCGATTTCGCAGAGTTTCCCTTTAGGCGCCTTACGAGAAACGTGACGAACGTAGTATGTTCGGGCTGAATCGTTTTTCTTGAAAGCGGCTATTCACCTGAAGTACCAATGAAGAGTCACGGGTCAGAGGCACCCCCGGCATGATAGAGCTCGAACAAGAAGATCCAATCCCGCAAGGCGACCTGGCCCTGCAAATCACCGCGCTCCCGCGCGAAACCAACGGCTTTGGCGATATTTTCGGCGGCTGGCTGGTGGCGCAGATGGATTTGGCCGGCACCGCCATGGCCAGCAAAGTCGCTGGCGGGCGCGTTGCCACCGTTGCGATCGACCGTATGGCGTTCCTGGTTCCAGTGGCGGTGGGCGCACAGCTCTCCTTTTATACCCAGGCGCTGGAAATCGGCCGCAGCTCGATCAAGATGATGGTTGAGGTCTGGAGCGACGATCCGCTGTCCAGCGAGTGGCGCAAAGTGACTGAAGCCGTGTTTGTGTTCGTTGCCATCGACGGCAGCGGCCGCACTCGTTCGGTTCCGCCACGCGCGCGCTAAACGCTGCGGCGGTTTTGCGGTCCATTGCAGTCATTGTTCCCGATCGAGAGTTGTCCCATGAACACGCCCAACGTTGAAGCCGTGAAACTGGATGAACTGAACTGCTGGCGCATCCGCCACGGTCAGGCCGAATTGCTGGTCGCCCAGCAAGGCGCGCACATCCTCAGTTATCAATTGGCCGCCCAACCGCCGCTGATCTGGCTCAACGATGAGGCGGTGTTCAAGGCCGGCAAGAGCATCCGGGCGGGCGTGCCGGTGTGCTGGCCGTGGTTCGGCAACCTGGCACGCAATCCGCAGAGCGTTCAGGCGATGCGTGTCAGCAACGAGGCGCCAAGCGCACACGGTTTTGTCCGGGCCATGGATTGGGAATTGGGCGGCATCGAAGCCGAGGGCGAAAGCCTGAAGGTGGAATTTGTCCTGCCCTACCCCGTAGGTGGTTTTCCGGGCTGGCCGCATCAGGTGGATTTGAAGCTGAGCATTCGTCTGGATGAGCAACTGCATATCAGCCTGACCAGCCATAACCAGGGCACTGACACCGTCACCCTCAGTCAGGCGCTGCACAGCTATTTCGCAGTCAGCGATGTGCGCAATGTGCACGTTGAAGGGCTGGATGGCTTGAGCTACATCGAGACGCTGGATGACTGGAAAACCGTCACTCAGACCGGTGATCTGCAGTTTACCGGCGAGACCGATCGCATCTACCTCAATACGCCGGCGACGCTGAGCATTGTCGACCCGGCGTGGGAGCGACGCATCGAACTGACCAGCATTGGCTCGCGCACGGCGGTGATCTGGAACCCGTGGATCGAGCGTGCGGCGGCGTTCAGCGACATGGCTGACGATGGCTGGCAGCGGATGCTGTGCATCGAGACGGCGAACGTGATGGGTGATGTGGTGACATTGGCGCCGGGTGCCAGTCATACCCTCGGCGTCAGCATCGCCAGTAAACCTCTCTGAGCAACACCCCAAAACACCTGTGGGAGCGAGCCTGCTCGCGATGGCGGTGTAACAGTCAACATAGATGTTGAATGTTAGGGCCGCATCGCGAGCAGGTCGAATCGTCGCACCGTCGCTCCCACATTTTGATATTTGTCAGGCTTACTGACGCGTTACAGATCTGACTCTTCTACTACCCGCACTTTCGCGGCATCCAGCGCATACGCCGCATCGGCCAGGTCATTGTTGACCGTCTCAATCTTCAGCGTGCCGGTCACCCACAGCGGCGTGTAGATATCATCCAGCTTCAACCCTTTCGGATAGCGCACCAGCACCAACTGATTCGGTGGCGGTGGCGGCACGTGGATGCAGGCGCCCGGATAAGGCACGAGGAAGAACAGCGTGCTGCGGCCCTTGGCGTCGGACTCCAGCGGAACCGGATAACCACCGATGCGGATGTTCTTGTCGTTCATCGACGGCACGGTTTTGGTCGAGTACATCACCGCCGGCAAACCCTTGCTCTGCTTCATGCCACCCTTGGCGGTAAACGTGCCATCGCTTTCGGGCGTGTTGTGGTCGATTTCGGGCATGGCTTCGAGGGCTTTCTGGTCCGACTTGGGCATCAGTTCGAGCCAGTCGGTTTCCGGCAGTTCGCCGGCGTGGGCCAAACCACTGCCCAGGAAAAGGAGAGTCAACAAAAGACGGCGCATTGAGGTGCTCGGTAAAGGAAGGGCGATAAGTCGCCGAGCATTCTAGCCCTCCCTGCGTGCGGCGCAGAGGGGGCTTTGTCGCTTTGGATCAGTTCTTTTTGATCAGGCCGTAGATCACCAGCAACACTACGGCGCCTACCAGCGCACCGATGAAGCCTGCGCCTTGGCCAGCCTGGTAGATGCCCAGAGCCTGGCCGCCGTAAGTGGCCGCCAGCGAACCGCCGATACCGAGCAGGATGGTCATGATCCAGCCCATGCTGTCATCGCCCGGTTTCAGGAACCGAGCCAGCAAGCCGACAATCAAGCCGATAAAGATGGTTCCGATAATTCCCATGGCATTTCCCTCTGATTGAATGGCAATGCTCAAAGCCTAGTCAGACTTGCGCATCCTGCCATCAGAGAACGGCGGCACCTGAATGGTTCCGCCGCTGCCACATGAAACTATTCGGCGATGAGCGMTTCGACCTTGAGGATCTGCTGCTCCAGCGTGGCCTTGTCGGCGCAGCGCAGGTTGGCGTGACCGACCTTGCGACCGGCCTTGAACGCCTTGCCGTAGTGGTGCACATGGCAATCGGCAATCGCGATCACCTTCTCAACCGGCGGGACAACGCCGATGAAGTTGAGCATCGCGCTTTCGCCGACCTTGGCCGTCGAACCCAATGGCAAACCGGCAACGGCCCGCAGGTGGTTTTCGAACTGGCTGCACTCGGCACCTTCGGTGGTCCAGTGCCCGGAGTTGTGTACGCGCGGGGCGATTTCGTTGGCCTTGAGGCCACCGTCGACTTCAAAGAATTCGAACGCCATGACGCCGACATAATTCAGTTGCTTGAGCACGCGGCTGGAATAGTCTTCAGCCAAGGCTTGCAGCGGGTGATCGGTGCTGGCCACGGACAGTTTGAGGATGCCGCTGTCGTGGGTGTTGTGAACCAGCGGGTAGAACTTCGTTTCACCATCGCGAGCGCGCACGGCGATCAACGACACCTCACCGGTGAATGGCACGAAGCCTTCCAGCAGGCAGGCAACGCTGCCCAATTCGGCGAAAGTGCCGACCACGTCTTCAGGTTTGCGCAGGACTTTCTGGCCCTTGCCGTCGTAACCCAGGGTGCGGGTTTTCAGCACGGCCGGCAGACCGATGGAGGCGACCGCGGCGTCCAGATCGGCTTGCGACTGAATGTCGGCGAACGCCGGGGTCGGAATCCCCAGGTCCTTGAACATGCTCTTCTCGAACCAGCGATCACGAGCGATGCGCAGGGCTTCGGCGCTCGGATAGACCGGGACGAATTGCGACAGAAACGCCACGGTTTCTGCCGGGACGCTTTCGAACTCGAAGGTCACCAGATCGACTTCATCGGCCAGTTGACGCAGGTGGTCCTGATCGCCGTAATCGGCTCGCAGGTGTTCGCCCAACGCGGCTGCGCAAGCATCCGGCGCGGGGTCCAGGAAAGCGAAACTCATACCCAGCGGGGTGCCCGCCAGCGCCAACATGCGACCCAACTGGCCGCCACCGATTACACCGATCTTCATCGTCAACAACCTCAGGCGATGCGTGGGTCTGGATTGTCCAGCACGCTGTCTGTCTGCTCAGCACGGAAGGTTTTCAGCACTTCGTGGAACTGCGGGTGCTTGGCGCCCAGGATGCTCGCCGACAGCAGCGCGGCGTTGATCGCGCCAGCCTTGCCGATGGCCAGAGTTGCAACCGGGATACCCGCTGGCATCTGCACGATGGACAGCAGCGAATCCACGCCGGAGAGCATCGCCGACTGCACCGGCACGCCCAGCACCGGCAGGTGTGTCTTGGCCGCACACATGCCAGGCAAGTGGGCCGCGCCACCGGCACCGGCGATAATCACCTCGATGCCTCGGGCCTCAGCCTCTTCGGCATACTGGAACAGCAGGTCCGGGGTGCGGTGGGCAGAGACCACTTTCACCTCGTAAGGGATGCCGAGCTTTTCCAGCATATCGGCGGTGTGGCTAAGGGTGGACCAATCGGACTTGGAGCCCATGATCACGCCAACCAGTGCACTCATCGTCGTGCCTCTTCTCTCTGGGCGCCCGCAGGCGCGTCAAAAAACAACAAGCCACGCAGGATGCGTGGCTTGATTGTACGAATTATGGCCGGGCGAACCGGCCGAAGGCCGCGCAGTATACCGTAATGACACAGATAAACAGCCCCCGTTTCGACCATCTGTCATACGGCGCAAAGTCCCGGTTTTATTGACTTGCGAGTCAGCCAAATACACCACAAATCCCGTGTGGGAGCGAGCCTGCTCGCGATGGCGTCCAGACAGTCACTATTGATGGTGAATGTT
>NZ_JBFUKU010000050.1:0-26708 GCF_056400685.1 Pseudomonas sp. P5_A12
CTGCAACCGACCGTCAAATCGCATCTGGCCTATACGCTGTTGTGCGCCTTGATCATGATGGTCATGTTCAGCCTGCTGCGTGTTGCGCTGCTGGTCTACAACCGCTCGATGATCCTCGACACACCGGCTGCGACCTTTCTCGAAGCGTTCGCCAACGGTCTGCGTTTCGACCTGCGTCTGGTGGTCTACCTCAGCGTTCCGCTGTTGCTGGCACTGTTCAGCGCCCGGGCCATGGCGGCTCGTGGGTTCTTCCGCTTCTGGCTGACCCTCACGTCGAGCATCGCGCTGTTCCTTGGCCTGATGGAGATGGACTTCTACCGCGAGTTTCACCAGCGCCTCAACGGCTTGGTCTTCCAGTACGTGAAAGAAGACCCGAAAACCGTGATGAGCATGCTCTGGTACGGTTTTCCGGTGGTTCGCTACCTGCTGGCGTGGGCCTTTGGCACATTGATCCTGACCCTGGCGTTCAAGGGCGCTGATCGTGCGACCCGTCCTCGCGGCCCGTTCAGTGGTGGCAGCATCAGCACTCGCCAGATCGCCCCGTGGTATGCCCGCATCGGCGTGTTCGTCGTCTGCCTGCTGATCTGTGTGGTCGCTGCTCGTGGCACTCTGCGCCAGGGTCCACCGTTGCGTTGGGGTGACGTCTACACCACCGACTCGATCTTCGCCAACCAGTTGGGCCTCAACGGTACGCTGTCGCTGGTCGAGGCGGCCAAGAGCCGGATGTCCGAAGATCGCGACAACATCTGGAAAGCCAGACTGCCGCAGCCGTTGGCTCAGCAGACCGTGCGTGACCTGTTGGTGATGAAGGACGACAAACTGGTGGATGCCGAAACAGCCGCCGTGCGTCGTGATTACATGCCACCGGCCGACAAGACCCTGCCGATCAAGAACGTCGTCGTGATCCTGATGGAAAGCATGGCCGGTCACTCGGTCGGCGCGCTGGGCGGACCGGGTAACATCACGCCGTACCTCGACAAACTGTCGAAGGAAGGCTTGATGTTCGACCGTTTCTTTTCCAACGGCACCCATACCCACCAAGGCATGTTCGCCACCATGGCCTGCTTCCCGAACCTGCCGGGTTTCGAATACTTGATGCAGACTCCGGAAGGCAGCCACAAACTGTCCGGCCTGCCGCAGTTGCTCAGTGCCCGTGACTTCGAGGACGTGTACGTCTACAACGGCGACTTCGCCTGGGATAACCAGTCGGGCTTCTTCAGCAACCAGGGTATGACCAACTTCATCGGTCGTAACGACTACGTGAACCCGGTGTTCTCTGATCCGACCTGGGGCGTGTCCGACCAGGACATGTTTGACCGTGGCCTGGTGGAGCTCAAGGCTCGGGAAAACGGCAAGCCGTTCTATGCCTTGCTGCAAACACTGTCCAACCACACGCCGTATGCCTTGCCGACACCTTTGCCGGTCGAACGCGTGACTGATCGCGGCAACCTCAATGAACACCTGACTGCCATGCGTTACTCCGACTGGGCGCTGGGTCAGTTCTTCGAGAAGGCGCGTAAAGAGCCGTACTTCAAGGAAACTTTGTTTGTCATCGTGGGTGACCATGGATTCGGCAACGAGCAACAAATCACCGAAATGGACCTGGGTCGCTTCAACGTGCCGATGCTCATGATCGCACCGGGCATCCAGGAAAAATTCGGCCAGCGTGACCACACCGTGGGCACTCAGATCGACATCGTGCCGACCATTATGGGCCGCATCGGTGGCGAAGTACGCCATCAGTGCTGGGGGCGTGACCTGCTCAACCTGCCGGAAGGCGACACCGGTTTTGGCGTGATCAAACCGTCGGGCAGCGAACAGACTACGGCCATTATCACGGCTGACCAGATTCTGGTGCTGCCCAAAGAAAAGGAAATGGAGCCGAAGGTGTACCGCTACGAGCTGGGCGCCAATCCGCGTGCCGAGATCATTCCTAACGATCCACGCACGGCCGAGTTGAAGCTCAAGCTCGAATCGTTCCTGCAAACAGCGACCAAAAGCCTGATCGACAACACCGCTGGTGTGGTTGATGGCAAGCCGGACTAAGTTTTCGGCACAATAAAAAAGAGGCCCTTTTCAAGGGCCTCTTTTTTTGTCTGTTAAGTCGTTAAGCCGGTTATATCCGGCCTAGCAGCAGCAGGACCAACAGCACCACCAACACCACGCCGATGATACCCGACGGGCCATAACCCCAACTTCTGGAGTGTGGGAAAACCGGCAGACCACCGATCAGCAAGAGGATCAGAATAACGATCAGAATTGTGCCCATGTCTATTTCCTTGTTGAAAGTGTTCTGGAATGACCTGTCTTTTAACTGTCAGCTGGAAGGTAATAATTTCTAGCTGCTTACAAAGTCCGACTGGTGCGCGAGTCAGAAAATTCCATGTTTTTTTAATGTTTTTCGAAGACAGGCTTATTTCATTTGTTCCAGTGTTAGTTGCGTCACACACGCCCTCGGTTTGCTCGGGCCATTCAGCAATCTGATGGAGCGTGGGTCGGGCAATGTCCTTCGCTACACTCCGCGCATCTTCCCCGGAACCACAAGGCTGTTTGCTATGCAAAATCGCATGATGATCACTGGCGCAGGCTCGGGCCTGGGTCGCGAAATCGCGCTGCGCTGGGCGCGCGAAGGCTGGCAACTGGCCTTGTCAGATGTCAGCGAACCCGGCTTGCAGGAAACCCTGAAACTGGTTCGTGAGGCCGGTGGCGATGGTTTTGTTCAGCGTTGCGATGTACGCGACTACAGCCAGCTGACTGCATTTGCACAGGCCTGCGAAGAAAAGCTGGGCGGCATCGATATCATCGTCAATAACGCCGGTGTAGCGTCGGGCGGCTTCTTCAGTGAACTGTCGCTGGAGGACTGGGACTGGCAGATCGCGATCAACCTGATGGGGGTGGTCAAGGGCTGCAAGGCATTCCTGCCACTGCTGGAAGAAAGCAAAGGCAAAATCATCAACATCGCGTCGATGGCCGCCCTGATGCAAGGCCCGGCCATGAGCAACTACAACGTGGCCAAGGCTGGTGTAGTGGCGTTATCCGAAAGCCTGTTGATCGAACTGGCACAGCAGGAAGTGAGCGTGCATGTGGTGTGCCCGTCGTTCTTCCAGACCAACTTGCTCGACTCTTTCAGAGGTCCGACTCCGGCGATGAAGGCGCAGGTCGGTAAATTGCTGGAAAGTTCGCCGATCACCGCCACTGACATTGCCGACTACATCTACCAACAGGTGGCCTCTGGCGAGTTCATGATCCTGCCTCACGAACAGGGCCGCATGGCCTGGGCGATCAAACAGAAGAACCCGCAACTGCTCTACAACGAAATGACCGTCATGGCTGACAAAATGCGCGCCAAGGCCAAACAAAACGCTGGCTGAACTTGCCCGTAGGCATCAGCGTCGTTAGGGTGGCCGCCATCGGCCATCCTCACGAGGCATCTGCATGCTCAATTACTTGTGGTTTTTCCTCGCGGCGCTGTTTGAAATCGCCGGCTGTTTCGCGTTCTGGATGTGGTTGCGCCAAGGCAAAAGCGTTGTGTGGGTGCTTCCAGCGCTGCTCAGCTTGACCTTGTTCGCGCTGTTGCTGACGCGAGTCGAAGCCACCTACGCCGGGCGCGCCTATGCCGCCTACGGTGGCATTTACATCATTGCTTCAATTGGCTGGCTGGCGGTCGTCGAGCGAATCCGCCCGTTGAGCTCGGATTGGGTTGGTGTGGCGCTGTGCGTGATTGGGGCCAGCGTCATTTTGTTTGGCCCGCGCTTTACCGCGTCCTGACGGATCAATCCTGCATTCAATCGATTTGTCGGACGCTTCCTTCAGGAGTGATCGTATAGGCCTGTAGGGCGGGACTGATTTGCCGTCCTTGCCTTGAAGACTCGATCAACGCCGGGCATCTTCAAGGGCCGGTAATCCTCAAGGACCAATACCATGCTTGTACTCAGTCGCGTTGTGGGCGAGGTTATTTCCATCGGTGACGACATTTCAGTACGTATCCTCAACGTCAACGGCAGCAGTGTGCGCTTTGGTGTCGAAGCGCCGCAAAACGTCACTGTGCATCGCGYCGAAGTCTATGAGCGCATCCAGGTCAAACTGGCCAAGACCAAGGGGCGCTGAGCCGTTCAGTCGAACAGGTGCTTGGGCACATCGTGCTTGAGCATCAATTGGCATTGCTCGCTTTCCGGGTCGAAAACGATCAGTGCCTGGCCTTTGGTCAATGCCTGGCGGACCCGCAACACACGGGTTTCCAGCGGCGTGTCATCGCCATTGTCCGTACCGTCACGGGTCACGAAGTCCTCGATCAGGCGGGTCAGGGTGTCGACTTCAAGTTGGTCGTAGGGAATCAGCATAGGCACCTCGGCTAAACAATGGCGCGATGCTACGGCGAATGATCGGTGGCGGCTAGCCTCGGCCTGATGTGATGCCTGTGCGGCCGCCTTCGCCGGCTTGCCGGCGATAGCAGTAGATCAAACAATGAAGAGTCAGCTATCGGACCGCTGCCCGACAAGGCTATCCACCGAAGGCACCCGCGTATCGCTTTCCATCTGCGTGTCATGCTCGATCTGATGACTGAACCGGTCCAGCGACCCCTTCGCCGGTTGCGCATCGCTGGCAAATACCGGCGGGCTCAGAATGTAGGCACCCAGCAAGCGGCTCAATGCTGCAAGACTGTCGATATGCGTACGCTCATAGCCGTGCGTCGCGTCGCAGCCAAAGGCGAGCAGGGCGGTGCGAATGTCGTGCCCGGCAGTCACCGCCGAGTGCGCATCGCTGAAGTAGTAACGGAACAGGTCGCGGCGCACCGGCAATTCGTTGTCACTGGCCAGGCGCAGCAAATGTCGCGACAAGTGATAGTCATAAGGCCCACCGGAATCCTGCATCGCCACACTGACCGCGTGTTCGCTGGAGTGCTGGCCGGGCGCGACGGGCGCAATGTCGATGCCGACGAATTCGCTGACGTCCCACGGTAACGCTGCCGCCGCGCCGCTGCCGGTTTCCTCGGTAATGGTGAACAACGGATGGCAATCGATCATCAACTCTTCACCGCCGTCGACGATGGCTTTCATCGCCGCGAGCAAGGCAGCAACGCCGGCCTTGTCGTCCAGATGACGGGCGCTGATGTGACCGCTTTCGGTGAATTCCGGCAAGGGGTCGAACGCCACGAAATCGCCCACGCTGATCCCCAGCGAATCACAGTCGGCGCGGGTGGCGCAGTAGGCATCCAGGCGCAGTTCGATGTGATCCCAACTGATCGGCATTTCGTCCACGGCGGTGTTGAAGGCGTGCCCGGAAGCCATCAGCGGCAACACGCTGCCACGAATCACGCCGTTGTCGGTGAACAGGCTGACCCGGCTGCCCTCGGCAAAACGGCTGGACCAGCAACCGACCGGCGCCAGGGTCAGACGACCGTTATCCTTGATGGCGCGAACCGCCGCACCGATGGTGTCCAGGTGAGCGGAAACGGCGCGGTCGGGGCTGTTTTTTTTGCCTTTCAGGGTCGCGCGGATGGTCCCGCGACGGGTCATTTCGAAGGGGATACCCAGCTCTTCAAGGCGTTCGGCGACATAGCGCACGATGGTGTCGGTGAACCCGGTCGGGCTGGGAATGGCGAGCATTTCCAGCAGGACTTTTTGCAGGTAGTTGAGATCCGGTTCGGGAATTTTACTGGTCATGGAAACTCCTGATGGGTACAGAACTGATCGTTCCCATGCTCTGCGTGGGTATGCAGCCGGGGACGCTCTGCGTCCCAAGGGCGGACGCGGAGCGTCCGGTGAGGCATTCCCACGCAGAGCGTGGGAACGATCAGGAAGTGAATTAGGCCGCCGGCTGACTGTGCGGAAACAACAAATCCACAAAACGCTCAGCCGTCGGCTGCGGCTCATGATTTGCCAGGCCGGCGCGCTCGTTGGCCTCGATAAACACATACTCCGGCTGATCGGCAGCGGGCACCATCAAGTCGAGCCCGACCATCGGAATATCCAGCGCCCGCGCCGCCCGCACTGCCGCCTCCACCAGCGTCGGATGCAGAATCGCGRTGACATCCTCAAGCACCCCGCCCGTATGAAGATTCGCCGTACGCCGTACGAACAAATGCTCACCCGCCGGCAGAATGCTGCTGTAGTCGTAACCCGCTGCATGCAACGTGCGCTGGGTCTCATGGTCCAGGGGGATTTTGCTCTCGCCACTGGTCGCCGCCTGCCGTCGCCGGCTCTGGGCTTCGATCAGTGCGCCGATGGAGTGCTGGCCGTCGCCGACCACCTCCGCCGGCCGCCGTATCGCCGCCGCCACCACTTCAAACCCGATCACCACAATCCGCAGGTCGAGGCCTTCGTGAAAACTTTCCAGCAGCACTCGACTGTCGAACTGGCGAGCGGCTTCGATGGCTTGCTGCACTTCTTCAATCGTCCGCAAATCCACGGCAACGCCTTGGCCCTGTTCGCCATCCAGCGGCTTGACCACCACCCGCTCGTGCTCATCGAGAAACGCCAAATTGTCATCGGCATTGCCCGCCAGTTGTTGCGAAGGCAGGTTCAACCCCGCGGCTTTGAGCGCTTTGTGCGTGAGGCTTTTGTCCTGGCACAAGCTCATGCTGATAGCGCTGGTCAGGTCGCTCAAAGATTCGCGGCAACGCACCCGGCGTCCGCCATGGCTGAGGGTGAACAGGCCGGCATCGGCGTCATCCACGTGCACATCAATGCCGCGTCGATGGGCTTCCTCGACGATGATTCGAGCATACGGGTTGAATTCGGCCTCTGGCCCCGGCCCGAGAAACAACGGCTGATTAATGCCGTTCTTGCGCTTGATGGCAAAGGTCGAGAGATTGCGGAAACCGAGCTTGGCGTAAAGGCTTTTCGCCTGTCGGTTGTCATGCAGAACCGACAGGTCGAGGTAACTCAGCCCACGGCTCATGAAGTGTTCGATCAAGTGGCGCACCAACACTTCACCGACGCCGGGTCGCGAACAGCAAGGGTCGACCGCCAGGCACCACAGGCTGCTGCCGTTTTCCGGGTCGTTGAACGCCCTGTGGTGATTGAGGCCCATGACACTGCCGATGATCGCGCCGCTGTCCTCGTCCTCGGCCAGCCAATACACAGGTCCGCCCAGATGACGCGGGGTCAGCAGATTCGCATTGATTGGCAACATGCCACGCGCTTGATACAGCTGATTGATTGCCAGCCAGTCCGCATCACTTTGTGCCCGACGAATGCGAAAACCACGAAACACGCGAGTGGCCTGACGGTAATCGCTGAACCATAAACGCAAGGTGTCGGATGGGTCGAGAAACAGCTGTGCTGGCTCCAGCCCCAAGATTTGCTGGGGCGCAGCCACGTACAACGCAATGTCGCGTTCGCCCGGCTGCTCATTGAGCAACTCTTGGGCAAGGCTGGCCGGATCGGGAAAGGTGTGCCCGATCAGCAACCGGCCCCAGCCGCAATGCACGGCAATAGGCGTGGCACTCAGTTCGCTGCCGTCTTCGGCCAGACGCGCCTGCAAGCGTTCATAGGAAGGCGTCTGGCCGCGCAACAAACGTTGGCTGTAAGCCGTGGCGTGAGGTTTCATCAATCAGATTCCTTGTTCACTGAGCCACAGGTTCAGGGCCGCCAATTGCCACAGCTTGGAACCGCGCAACGGGGTCAATTGACTGTGCGGGTCCGTCAGCAGACGGTCGAGTATGGCCGGGTTGAACAGGCCGCGATCCTGACTGGGATCGAGCAGCAATTCGCGCACCCAGTTCAGCGTATCGCCCTGTAGATGCTTGAGACCGGGCACCGGGAAGTAACCTTTCTTGCGGTCGATGACTTCACTCGGAATCACCAGGCGCGCCGCCTCCTTGAGGACTTGTTTGCCGCCGTCCGGCAGTTTGAATTTGCCCGGCACGCGGGCCGACAATTCCACCAGTCGATAGTCGAGAAACGGCGTGCGTGCTTCCAGGCCCCAGGCCATGGTCATGTTGTCGACGCGTTTGACCGGGTCGTCCACCAGCATCACTGTGCTGTCCAGACGCAAGGCCTTATCCACCGCCGCGTCGGCACCGGGCTGTGCGAAATGTTCCTTCACGAAGTCACCGGCGGCGTCATTGGCTGTCAGCCATTTTGGTTGCACGGTGGCCGCGTAATCGTCGTAACTGCGGTCGAAGAACGCTTCTCGATAGGCCATGTACGGATCGGCGGCGCCGTCGACCTGCGGATACCAGTGATACCCGGCAAACAACTCGTCCGCACCCTGACCGCTCTGTACCACTTTGCAATGTTTGGCCACTTCGCGGGACAGCAGATAGAAGGCGATGCAGTCATGGCTGACCATCGGCTCGCTCATGGCGCGGAACGCTGCCGGCAATTGCTCGATGATTTCTGTTTCGTCGATGCGCAATTGATGGTGATGGGTGCCGTAGTGTTTGGCGATCAGGTCCGAATACTGGAACTCGTCGCCGCGCTCGCCACCGGCATCCTGAAAACCGATGGAAAAAGTCGACAGTTTTTCCACGCCGACTTCACGCAACAGCCCGACCAGCAGGCTCGAATCGACACCGCCCGAGAGCAATACGCCGACGTCGACCGCCGCACGTTGCCGGATCGCCACTGCGTCGCGCGTGCTGTCGAGCACACGGTCACGCCAGTCTTCGAGGGTCAGGTTCATTTCGTCGGCGTGTGGGCCGTAGGGCAAGGTCCACCAGGTTTTCTGCGTGGTGCTGCCATCGGCTTCGATGCGCATCCAGGTCGCTGGCGGCAGTTTTTCGATGCCCGCCAGCAAGGTGCGCGGCGCAGGAACCACGGCGTGGAAGTTCAGGTAATGATTGAGCGCCACCGGGTCGAGCATCGGATTGATGTCGCCCCCCTTGAGCAACGCCGGCAATGTCGAGGCAAAGCGCAGTCGCTGACCGGTGCGCGACAGGTACAGCGGCTTCACGCCGAGGCGGTCGCGGGCGATGAACAAGCGTTTGGCATCACGTTCCCAAACGGCGAACGCAAACATGCCGTTGAGCTTGGGCAGCAAGGCTTCACCCCAAGCGTGAAAGCCCTTGAGCAGCACTTCGGTGTCACCGCCGGAATAGAAGGCATAACCGAGGCCTTCGAGCTCGGCGCGCAGTTCCGGGAAGTTGTAGATCGCGCCGTTGAAGGCCAGGGACAAGCCCAATTGATTGTCGATCATCGGCTGCGCCGAGCCGTCCGACAGGTCCATGATTTTCAGGCGCCGATGGCCCAGGGTAATCGGTCCTTGAGCATGAAAACCCCAGGCATCCGGGCCGCGAGGGGCCAGGTGATGGGTGATTCGTTCAACGGCCGCGAGGTCCGCAGGTTGATGATCAAAGCGTAACTCGCCAGCTAATCCGCACATAAAATCCTTACCGGTTTTTCCGTTGGGGAGGGTCAATCGATACCCGGCCAAAACGACGGGTACTCAGAAACTGACCCAGTGGGGCTGTGGGAGTTTTAGATCGATAAGTAATAAGGCCGCACGCGGGACCGGGCGGACTTATCCGAAAAAACGAAAGAGCGTGCGGTACATATTGCTGCCAAGCATAGAAAAAGCTGCTGCATAAGCGACTGAATACCCGAGGTTTTCGAGTTATTCATGGATCGTCGAACAGGCTACTTTATGGACCTCACCTGCTTGCAATAAGGAACATTGCGAATGTCAGACAAGGACCCCGTTACCCCGGCTACCCGGCTATTTACGGATACAGACCGGTTATCGGCATTGATCGACATGACTGGCGATCTGGAAAATGCCGAAACGCTGCAAGAGACCCTCCCTTTGTGGCTGACCTATGCCACACCGGAACAGAATGCCGCGTTTGCCAGCGCCATAGCCGAGCTTCAAGCCTGTCAGCTCAAGGTCCAACCGACACTTGACGGGCTCAAGCCGTTAGACGACTTCTGTCGCGTTGAATTGACCGAGGCGTTGACCAAGAAATTTGCTGTTGTATTCGACGTTGAAAAAGATCGCGTTGAACTACCGGGGTTCGACTGCGGTTGCCCCGAATCGACGGCGACCGATGATGTTGCCAAACAGAACGTGATCGCCAAACGCAGTTTGTTGCAGGCGGCGATGCATAACTTCACCGAGGAAGAAACAGCAGATGATGGCTTTCCTCCCGGTGGGATTGTGCGTCTCGTTTCAACGCCGGACGGTTTGCCGCGTCTGACGCCCATGGCGTTTGCCAGCGTCTGCCGTGAGCTGGATTTGGGCAAGCGCTACCAAACTCATTTTGAAGCCACCTTCAAGCCAGCAGCGGTCACTGTGGACATCCACCGGCTCAAAATGAGCGCCCTGAAGGTGGATGCGCATGCGGCACTGTTGAAAGGTCACATTGGCAATGCGGCTTTTCAGATGCTGCAAAGCCTGGAGCTGACCAGCAGCGCTAATGGCGTGAAGCCCATTCTCTACGAGGGCTCCCCGGTTCATATGCAAGGACTGGAGTTGTTCGGCACTTGTATCTGGGGAGTGGTCATCTTTTCAAAACGCTCGCTCAAGGATCATCCGGTCGATGGGTGCGTGGTGTATATGCCTAACGAGCCGACACGGCCGTTATACGAATACAGCTCCTTCGTATTGTTCGAGCATGCGTTGACGCAAAAGCTCAAGGTCGACACCTACGTTGATTTCTTTGCCGGTTACATCAATGAAAGCAACAAAGCCGACTTCCATATATCCATTGCCCAAAAGAAGGCCCTGAATGTAAAGGTGCCTCCCATTCCCGCGACATTGTTCGATTTCCTTTACCAGAGCCACGTCACCAAGATGCAGAGCGATGCGCTGGTGCTGGCCGTGCCGACGGCCGAGGTGGACGCCGAAGTCCGGCAGAAACGTCTGGAGGGATACGAAAAAGCAGGCCTGCTGATCGCCAACATCGCCGGGTTTTTTGTTCCGGTGTTGGGGCAGTTGATGATGGGGGTAGCCGTCGGACAACTGTTGGGCGAGGTCTACGACGGCATTGAAGACTGGCGCCACGATGACAAGGCAGAAGCGATGGCCCATCTGCTCAACGTTGCAGAAAACATAGCCATGATGGCGGCATTTGCGGCCGGCACCAAAGTCATTGGTTCACTGATCAAGCGGACGGTTGCGCAGCATCCGGATTTTTTCAGTCGCTTCACCACTATCAACAATGCGGCGGGTAAACCCAGGCTCTGGCTGGCGGACGGGGCGCCTTACCGAAAGCCATTGGTGACGGATGAGATCGCCGATGGCGAAGGTATCTATCGAGTGAATGCGCAACGGTTCATCAAGATCGACGACGCCAGCTACGAAATTGACTTCGATACGACAGTGTCCAGGTGGCGAGTGAGGCACCCCACCCGCCCTGCCGCGTTCTCACCGATTGTCGAACACAACGGCGAGGGAGGCTGGCGCTTTGCTCATGAACAACCTGAAGCGTGGAGCAGCGGGATCTATGCTTTGAAACGTATCGATCCCCGTCTGGCTGCGTTCGATGAGGGCAGTCTGGAGGCCATCCGGAAAATTACCGATACCTCAATCAGCCGGTTACATCATTTGGCTGAAGAAAACAGGGGGTTACCAGCCCGGTTCAAGGACAGTGTCGAGCGTTTTCGCATCGAGCAGAAGCTGACCGATTTCATTGCGGACATGGAGAAGAGCGATACGCGACGTGCCGAGTATGCCCAGGAGCAACTGCATACCTTGCCGTCACTGCCGGGCTGGCCCGCAGATCGTTACATCGAAGTACTTGATGACGAGCGCAAGATCACCGCGATGTACCCGCCTTCGACATTGGTCCCGGACGAAGAATTGAGTGTCGAAGTGACTGAGGCGCAGCTGGCCAAGGGCGAATTGCTGGATACGGTGGTGGCCGGTTTGTACCAGAGTGAAATCGAGGGGCTGCTGGGCAAGAACGTCGCCAAAGGTACGGGGAGCGGATTGCTCGCGAAGAAAATCGGGGGGGCGGTGAAGGCTGATCGCAAGTCTGTCTTCAAGCATTTGTATCGGCGCTATGATCAGAACACCGCCAGCGATCTGCAAGAATTGCGCAGCATTTTTCCTGAGCTTCCTGCTGGTCTGGCGCAGGAGTTAATCGCTGCCACCACCAGGGCCGAACGCCTGCGTCTGCGATCAACCGGTCGGATTCCCATGGGCCTGGCGCAGAACGTTCGGGAAGTATTGGCCGAAATACGACTGGACCGAGCGCTGGCCGGATTTTCATTACCCGAGATTGCCGAGGCCGATACGCGAAAACTGGCCGTACAGTTGCTTTCCCGTCTGCGGGGCTGGAGCAATGGTTTGCGGATCGAGCTTCGTGAAGGTTCGACCACCGGCAAATTGGTGGCCAGCGTCGGTAACGAAAACGCTGCAACCAAGCGAGTCATCACCAGCACCGCGAGCAGTCACGAAGCGTTTGGCAGCGAAGTGAAATCTATAGGGGGTGCTTCGGGGGCAAACAGCCTCTACAGCGCGATTTTGCGCGCCATTCCCCAGGAGCACCGCACTGCCATGGGCATCACTGGCATTGGGGACAGCGACGCCTGGCGCTTGCGTGACGATTTGCTGGGTAAAGCCGTTGAAGATCGGGCCGTCACCGAGCGGCTATTTTCAGGCTCGGCTATTGATGAGTCGGTGCAGTCTGTTGGCTGCCTGCAAGCCGATGAACCGGTACCCGCCTCGATCCATCCTCGATCGCTGCTTCGCAAGGTCAGAAAACTCTATCCGCTGTTTACCGATGCACAGGCCCGGACGTTTCTCGACGGGTTGGGCCGCGACCATCTGACGCGGGCGAAGGAGATCAGAAATCGACAACAGGCGTTGAAAAAGCTACGAGGTGTGCTCAATACCTGGCGCTCGGATGAGACCGGTCCAAGGTCGCCGACCGAGAGTCTGAGTGAGCGGCGCCAGAGTCGACTCCAAGTGTCAGACATGATTGAAAAAAGTTGGCGTCGTCTGTTTTTTGTACGCAATGAAAAGGGTAATTCGGTGCTGGGTTTGAATCTGAGCAAGATGCGCGTCGGCAAGCTCCCGATATTGCCTCCTGAGCTGACGTTCGATCACGTGAAGTACCTTTCGCTCAAGAACATGGAGCTGGATAACGATGTGGCGTATTTCCTCAAGGCGTTCAAAAACCTTGAATCACTGGAACTGGACACCAACAAGCTGACCCTGCTGCCGGAAATTCTTTCGCTGATGCCGAGGCTCAAACACCTCAGCCTGGCGAACAACGATCTGCAAATGACCGAGCAGACGTTGAAGAAGTTGAACGGCATGCGAACGCTAGAATCCATCAATCTGAGCGCAAACCGTCGGCTCGGCGCAACGCTGGATGTCGGCAGATTGTTTGATTTGCGTTATCTGTCATTGCGTGACACTCGGGCCACTGAACTACCGAAAAACCTGGCGCGGTTACCCAATCTGGACAGGGTTGATTTACGCGACAACGAGATCAAAGAACTGCCCGACTGGTTGTTCCGCAGCACTCGACGGTTCAGCGAAACACTCAACTTGCGGCATAACCCACTGTCGGAAGACAGTCAGACCCAGCTCCAACAATTTCGCGAACGGGTAGGCGTCGGCATGGGTTACCTCGAAGACGACATAGCTCGCTTGAACGAGCAACAGGCGCGAGCGCTTTGGTTGCCGGACGAATGGGCGTCGACCGCACGAACTGCAACTTGGACAGCGTTCAAGGACGACCCAGCGAGCGATGGTCTGTTTCGATTACTGGCCGAGCTGGGGGAAACTGCCGATGCCGAATATGTGCGTGAGGACATGTCCCGACGCGTCTGGAGCGTACTGGATGCCGCGTACGCCAAAACCGCGCTGCGCGAGCAGATTTTCGAACTGGCCGCCAACCCGATTAACTGCACGGATTCGGCGGCACTGAATTTCAGCCATCTTGAAGTGGCGATGGAAGTGGACAAGGTGATCAATCCGGTCGGGAGCGTGCGTTCTACGGCGACAGGCTTGTTGACGCTGGGACGCGGTCTGTTTCGGCTGGATGAACTGGAGAAAATTGCTCAAAGCCACATACAAAAGGATCCCAAGGCTGATCCACTGGAAGTGAGCCTCGCCTATCGAACCGGGTTGGTCGAGACACTGGACCTGCCGGGGCAGCCCACACACATGCGCTATGCCTTTTTGAGCGGTGTGAAGCAGACGGATCTCGACACAGCGGAACGCAAGATCAAAAGCGCAGAGATGTCACCGCAATTGAAGCGATTTTTGATTCGCCAGCCGTTCTGGACGGATTACCTGAGCCACCAATACCCTCGACAATTTGCCTCGGTCAGCGCGACATATCCGGCAAAGTTGCAAGGGATATTCGAAAAAGCCGAAAGCCTGACGACGGCTGAGTATCTCGCTCAGGTATCGGTGATCAAGGCCGAGAAAGAAGCCGCGGAGAATGCCGTTTTCGAGCGTCTGACTCACGACGTGATGAAAATCGTGGAACTGGGTGTTTGCTCTCTTGCGGACAGTTGAATGGGGTCATTTACCCCGGATCAAACGCCGCAAGGCAAAACGGTTTGGATGACAGGCTTCGGCCACCGCTCTGGGCAATGGCAGTGGTTCGTCATCCAGCCACGCCGCCAGCAACTCGCCCGACAATGGCGCTGTAATCAGCCCTCGTGAACCRTGGCCGCTGTTGACGTACAAGCCGTCCAGCCATGGGCAAGGAATGTCCGGGGTTTGCCTGGCATCCTTGCTCAGGGCGATGTAGGCGTCCGCGAATGCCAGGCTGTCAGCCAACGGGCCGACAATTGGCAGGTAATCCGGGCTGGTACAGCGAAACGCAGCGCGACCTTCAAGCGTTTCAGGTTGCAGGGTGTCTGCGCCGAGACGGGAAACCAGATCCAGCGAGATTTCTTCAAGCATGTGCAGGTTGCCGGCATTCTCGGCTGCCGTTGGCGTCAGGTCATCGTTGTTGAAATCGAAACTGGCGCCCAGCGTGTGTTCACCCATGCGCGCCGGCGCGACATAACCTTCGGCGCAGACCACGGTGTTCAGGCTCTGACTTTCAGGTGTCTGTTGCAGGCGGGTGATTTGTCCGCGAATACGTTTGAGCGGCAGTTCGCTGCTATATGGGAAACGCTTGATCTCGGCGGCGCCGGCGAGCACCACCACGGGAGCTGCAGCTATTAATGATTCGCCATCCCAGGCTTGCCATTGCCCGTCGACGCGGCGCAGCTCCAGCACATCGCGATGGGTATGAACCTGGATATTTGGATGCATCGCTTGCCAGTGACACAGGGCGGGCGGATGCACCCAGCCGCCTTCGGGGTAAAACAGACCGCCTGATTGCAGCGCGATACCGGCCTGAACTTCGGCGTTTTCTCGATCCAGCACGTGCAGCAGATCTTCGGGAAACGCCGTCGCCAATTGCGCCTGACGCTCCGCTTCCTTGGCGTTAAAGGCCAATTGCAGAACGCCGCAATCGTCCCAGTCGACACCGCGCTGCAAATGCTCCAGCAAGCGTCGGGTGTGGCCAAAACCACTGACGATCAACTGAGACAATGCGGTGCCATGGGCCGAAAGTTTGAGGTACAACACGCCTTGTGGATTGCCCGAGGCTTCCTGGGCCAGTGCGTCATGGCGCTCCAGCAAACTGACTTGCCAACCCCGCGTGGCGAGACTGGCGGCCGTGGCGCAACCGGCCAGGCCGGCTCCGATGACCAAGGCCCGACGTTCGCCGGTCAATTCTGTCGGTCGAGCAAACCAGGGTTTTGCAGCAATGGGAGCCTCGGCGTCTTCGGGCCAACCAAGGAACACACCCCGCAGAATTTCCCACTTGTGGCCAATGCCCGGTGTGCGCTTCATCCTGAAACCTGCCGCGTTCAGCAGACGGCGAACCCAACCGGTGCTGGTGAACGTGCTGATGGTCGAGCCTGGCGCTGCCAGCCGTGCCAGTTCGGCAAACAATTCGGCGGTCCACATGTCGGGGTTTTTTGCCGGGGCGAAACCGTCGAGAAACCAGGCGTCAACCTGCGCGTCCAGTTGCGGCAACAGCTCCAATGCATCACCGATCAGCAACGTCAGCGTCACGCGGCCGTTGTCGAGGACCAGTCGCTGGAAGCCTTGATGGATCGCCACGTACTGTGCGAGCAATTGATCGGCGAACCGTTTGAGCTCTGGCCATAACGCCAGGGCACGTTGCAGATCAGGCAAGCTCAGCGGGTATTTTTCGACGCTGACAAAGTGCAGTCGCGCACCCGCCACCGCGTGTTGTTCAAACAATTGCCAGGCACACAGAAAATTCAACCCGGTGCCGAAACCGGTCTCGCCAATGACCAGTCGACCGCCGTCCGGCAACGCGGCGAAACGTTCACGCAGGTCGTTTTGCTCAAGGAACACGTAACGGGTTTCTTCAAGGCCCGACTTGTCCGAAAAATACACGTCGTCGAACACCCGCGAATACGGGCGACCCTGGTCGTCCCAGTCTAGTTGGGCGTGAGGCAATACAGGTTTCATGGCAGGCTCGGCAACGGCAAGGCCGCCATTCTAGCCGATCGCCGAGGCGCTGCTTGATCCAAGGCAACGCGCGCGTTCGCAGACCCGCAAAATTCTGTAGCAGCTGCCGAGCAGCGTGAGGCTGCGTTCGGCGGCGAAGCCGTCGCCAACCCTGAGATCGAGTTTGTCAGGCAAATCGCAGACGCAGCCTCGCGTTGCTCGACAGCTGCTACAAGAAGCTATTGCGACAGTGCAAAACGGGATTTCTCCCACGCAAAACCACTCAATCCGCTAGTCTTGGATAATCCTGGAAGGAGCCGTCCAATGTTCGAATCCGCTGAAATCGGTCACGCCATCGACAAAGAAACCTATGACGCCGAGGTGCCGGCGCTGCGCGAAGCCCTGCTTGAAGCGCAGTTCGAACTTCAGCAGCAAAAACGTTTCCCGGTGATCATCCTGATCAACGGCATCGAAGGCGCCGGCAAGGGCGAGACGGTCAAGTTGCTCAACGAATGGATGGACCCGCGCCTGATAGAGGTCCGTACCTTCGACCAGCAGACGGATGAGGAACTGGCGCGACCACCGGCCTGGCGTTATTGGCGGATGCTGCCGGCCTCAGGTCGCATGGGGATTTTCTTCGGTAACTGGTACAGCCAGATGCTGCAAGGCCGGGTGCATGGCTTGTTCAAGGACGCCGTGCTGGATCAGTCGATCAACCAGTCCGAGCGTTTTGAAAAGATGCTGTGCGACGAAGGCGCGCTGATTTTCAAATTCTGGTTCCACCTTTCCAAAAAACAGATGAAGGGGCGACTCAAGGCCCTGGCCGACGATCCGCTGCATAGCTGGCGCATCAGTCCGCTGGACTGGCAACAATCCGAGACCTACGACAAATTCGTGAAGTACGGCGAGCGTGTGTTGCGCCGCACCAGTCGCGACTACGCGCCGTGGCATGTGATTGAAGGGTTGGACGCCAATTACCGCAGCCTGGCGGTGGGCAAGATCCTGCTGGAAGGTCTGCAAACTGCGCTGAAACGCCCCGATGTCCATCCCGACAAGGTCAATGCCGCACCGCTGCCGATCCATATCGATCAGTTCAACCTGCTCGACAGTCTCGACTTGAACCTGCGCCTGGACAAGGACGATTACGAAGAACAACTGATTACCGAACAGGCGCGATTCTCGGGCCTGATGCGCGACAAACGCATGCGTCAGCATGCTTTGATAGCGGTGTTCGAAGGCAACGATGCGGCGGGCAAGGGCGGGGCGATCCGGCGGGTTGCGGCGGCGCTCGATCCGCGTCAATACAGCATCGTGCCGATTGCCGCGCCGACCGAAGAGGAGCGTGCGCAGCCGTATCTGTGGCGGTTCTGGCGTCACCTTCCGGCCAAGGGCAAGTTCACGGTTTTTGATCGCTCTTGGTACGGCCGGGTGCTGGTGGAGCGCATCGAAGGCTTCTGCCTGCCGACGGACTGGCTGCGGGCCTACAGCGAGATCAACGACTTCGAAGAACAGATTTCCGAGTCGGGCGTCATCGTGGTCAAGTTCTGGCTGGCCATCGACAAGCAGACACAGCTGGAGCGTTTTCAGGCCCGGGAAGAAATTCCCTTCAAACGTTTCAAGATCACCGAAGACGACTGGCGTAATCGTGACAAATGGGACGCTTACCGCGCTGCGGTCGGTGACATGGTCGATCGCACCAGTACCGAAATCTCGCCCTGGACGCTGGTGGAGGCCAATGACAAGCGCTGGGCACGGGTCAAAGTTCTGCGCACGATTAATCGGGCGCTGGAAGCCGCGTTCGAAAAGTCCGACAAGAAAGCCAGGAAGCACAAGAACTGAGTCGATGGTTACGCATACGCGGGGTGAATGATTGTCGCAGTCAGTTATGAGGTGGACTTATGCTCGGTCCACTCTCAACCGATAACAACAATGAGGTATGCCATGCGTGAAGTGGTGATCGTCGACAGCGTGCGGACCGGCCTGGCCAAATCCTTTCGCGGCAAATTCAATCAGACCCGGCCAGATGACATGGCGGCCCATTGTGTCGACTCGTTGTTGGCACGAAATGGCATCGACCCGGCCAGTGTCGAAGACTGCATCGTCGGTGCAGGCTCCAACGAAGGCGCGCAGGGCTACAACATCGGTCGCAACGTCGCCGTGTTGTCGCGCTTGGGCATCGGCGCCGCCGGGATGACCCTCAACCGCTTTTGCTCCTCGGGCCTGCAGGCGATCGCCATCGCCGCCAACCAGATTGCTTCGGGTTGCAGCGACATCATCGTTGCCGGTGGCGTCGAGTCCATCAGCCTGACCATGAAAAGCGTTAATACCGATAACCTGATCAACCCGTTGCTGAAGGAGCAGGTACCGGGCATCTACTTCCCGATGGGTCAGACCGCCGAAATCGTCGCGCGTCGTTACAACGTCAGTCGCCAAGAGCAAGACCTGTACGCCCTGCAAAGTCAGCAGCGCACCGCTAAGGCTCAGGCCGCCGGTCTGTTCGATGATGAAATCGTGCCGATGGCGGTGAAGTACCGGGTTGAAGACAAGGCCACCGGGCAGATTCAAATCGTTGATGGCATCGTCGATCGCGACGACTGCAATCGCCCGGACACCACGCTGGAAAGCCTGGCGGGCTTGAAACCGGTATTTTCCGAAGACGGTTCGGTCACGGCGGGCAACTCTTCGCAATTGTCCGACGGGGCGTCGATGACGCTGGTGATGAGCCTGGAAAAAGCGCTGGAACTGGGCTTGAAGCCCAAGGCGTTCTTCCGTGGTTTCACGGTCGCCGGGTGCGAGCCGGATGAGATGGGCATCGGTCCGGTGTTCTCGGTGCCGAAGTTGCTCAAGGCCAAGGGGTTGCAGATCGCCGACATTGATCTGTGGGAACTCAACGAAGCTTTCGCCTCGCAGTGCCTGTACAGCCGCAATCGGCTGGAGATCGATAACGAAAAGTACAACGTCAATGGCGGGTCGATTTCCATTGGTCACCCGTTCGGTATGACAGGTTCGCGTCAGGTCGGGCATCTTGTGCGGGAATTGCAGCGGCGTAAACTGCGCTACGGCATCGTCACCATGTGCGTGGGTGGCGGGATGGGCGCGACCGGGTTGTTTGAAGCGGTGCGTTAGATCCAGACATTTGTGTCGCCTGATCAACCGCTATCGCCGGCAAGCCGGTCTCACTCCCACATTTGATCGCATTCCAATGTGGGGGCGAGCCTGCTCGCGATGGCGGCGCCTCGGTCCAATGGCTGACACTTAAAATCCGCATGCGCTCGATAGTCGCTCGAATCTCCTGTTACCTCGCGTGCGACCTGCACAGTTTCATTCGCGCCTGCTCGCCAACTGTCCCTGTGTGCCAGACGCCTCTGCGCCTAGAATGACGTTTTCCGCCATCTGGCTGTTGGGGTTCGCATGCACATTTCTTCCGGTCGCTGGGTCTATGGTCTGTTTCTGGCCCTGTTGACTGCGCTGTTGTGGGGAATCCTGCCGATCAAGCTCAAGCAAGTGTTGCTGGTGATGGACCCGGTGACCGTCACCTGGTTTCGCTTGATCGTGTCCGGTGGGTGCCTGTTTGTTTATCTGGCGGCGACCAGGCGTTTGCCGACGCGTAAAGTCCTCGGCCCGCGGGGTGGCTGGCTGGTGTTGATGGCGGTGCTCGGTCTGGTCGGCAACTACGTGCTGTACTTGATGGGCCTGAACCTGCTCAGCGCCGGCACCGCGCAATTGGTGGTGCAGATGGGCCCGATCATGTTGCTGATCGCCAGTCTGTTTGTGTTCAAGGAACGTTTCAGCGTGGGGCAGGGAATTGGCCTGATGGTGCTGCTGATCGGTTTCGCCCTGTTTTTCAATCAGCGTCTGGCCGAACTGCTCACTTCGTTAACCGAATACACCACCGGCGTGCTGTTGGTGTTGTTGGCGTCCACGGTCTGGACTTTCTACGCCTTGGGGCAGAAGCAATTGCTGACGGTGTGGAATTCGCTGCAGGTGATGATGGTGATCTACCTGTTCTGCGCGTTGCTGCTGACACCGTGGGCGCATCCACTTGAGGCGTTGCAATTGAGCCCGCTGCAAGGCTGGCTGCTGCTGGCGTGTTGCATGAATACGCTGGTCGCCTATGGCGCGTTTGCCGAAGCGCTGGCCCATTGGGAAGCCTCGCGGGTGAGTGCGACGCTGGCGATCACGCCGTTGGTGACCTTTGTCGCGGTGGCCGTGGCTGCGTGGTTGTGGCCTGACTTCGTGCAGGCCGAAACGATCAACGGTTTGGGCTATGGCGGGGCGGTGCTGGTGGTGTTGGGGTCGGCGTTGGTGGCGTTGGGGCCTTCGCTCATTGCGGGGCTCAAGGCACGAAAAGCCAAAATAGCGCTCGGCTGAACATCTTCATCGCTGCCAATCGCCGGCTTGCCGGCGATGGCAATCTAACTGACGCTACAAATCTCAGCCCTTGGCCCCAGCCTCCAGCATATTCTCCGGCCGCACCCAGGCATCAAATTCTTCATCCGTCAGATACCCCAACTGCAACGCCGCCTCCCGCAACGTCAGCCCTTCGGCATAAGCTTTCTTGGCAATCTCCGCCGATTTGTCATAGCCGATGTGCGGATTCAGCGCGGTCACCAGCATCAGTCCACGCTCCAGATGTTCAGCCATTTTCTCGGCGTCCGGTTCCAGGCCGGCAATGCAATGCTGCTGGAAGTTGCTGCAACCGTCCCCCAGCAATTGGATCGATTGCAGCAGGTTGTGAATGATCACCGGTTTGAACACGTTCAATTGTAGATGGCCCTGACTCGCCGCGAAGCCGATGGTAACGTCATTGCCCAGCACCTGGCAGGCCAGCATCGACAGCGCCTCGCACTGCGTCGGATTGACCTTGCCCGGCATGATTGAGCTGCCCGGTTCGTTCGCCGGCAGTTTTACTTCGGCGAAGCCGGCCCGGGGGCCAGAGCCCAGTACGCGCAGGTCGTTGGCGATTTTCATCAGGGTCACTGCCAGGGTCTTCAGCGCGCCTGACAGGGTCGTCAGCGGTTCATGACCGGCCAGCGCGGCAAATTTGTTCGGCGCGGTGATGAAGGGCAGGCCGGAGAGGGCGGCCAGTTCGGCAGCAATCGCTTCGCCAAAACCGTGCGGCGAATTCAGGCCCGTGCCGACGGCGGTGCCGCCCTGGGCCAGTTCATACACGGCAGGCAGCGCGCTGCGGATTGCCCGTTCGGCGTAATCCAGTTGTGCGATGAAGGCTGAGACTTCCTGGCCGAAGGTAATCGGCGTGGCGTCCATCATGTGCGTTCGACCGGTCTTGACCAGTTTCATGTGGCGCGCCGCCAGCTCGGATAACCCGCCCGACAATTCACTGATGGCCGGCAGCAAATCGTGCTGCACCGCTTGGGCCGCCGCGATGTGCATGGCGGTGGGGAAGCAGTCGTTGGAGCTTTGCGAGCGGTTGACGTGATCGTTGGGGTGCACCGGCGTCTTGCCTCCGCGCGCGTTGCCAGCCAGTTCGTTGGCGCGACCGGCGATCACTTCGTTGACGTTCATGTTGCTTTGGGTGCCGCTGCCGGTCTGCCAGACCACTAGCGGGAACTGGTCGTCGTGCTCGCCATCGAGCACTTCGTCGGCGGCCTGTTCGATCAGCCGGGCGACATCGGCCGGCACGTCACCGTTACGGTCATTGACCCGCGCCGCGGCTTTCTTGATCAGCGCCAGGGCATGCAGCACCGCCAGCGGCATTTTTTCGTTGCCGATGGCGAAGTTAATCAGCGAGCGTTGCGTCTGAGCGCCCCAGTAAGCTTCATCCGGGACTTCCACCTGGCCAAGGCTGTCGGTTTCGATACGGCTCATCATGCACACTCCTGTAGGTCTGATAGCGCAGTTTAGGCTCTGATCGGCAGCTGTGGTTCCATCTGAGCGGTTTTTGCCCCGTAAACCCCTCTAATTCAGGCCCGACAAGCCTTGGGGTTGAGCGACACACTTTTTTAGGCGCAGAATGGACGCCCTTGGGGTTTTACCTCGCCTGCTAGAAAAGGAAACTCGATGACTCGTCTTCGTGCCATCTGTACCGCGGTTGCACTGGTCTGCGCCAGCGGCCCAGTTTTTGCCGATACCGCCAGCCACAACGCCAGTGCCGAAGCTTTCCTGACCCTGGCGCACGCTGACAAATTAGGCACTCCGGTGTACATGCAAGTGCAGCAAATGTTCGCTCAGCGCTTTGCACAGACCAAAGCGCCTGAATCGAAAAAAGCCGTGCTGGAAACGTATCAGGCCAAGGCCAACGCCGCGCTGGACCAAGCCATTGGCTGGAACAAGCTGAAGCCGGACATGGTCAAGCTCTACACCTCCAACTTCAGCGAATCCGAGCTGAAGGATCTGGTTGCGTTCTACCAGTCGCCATTGGGCAAGAAAGTCCTGGAAAAAATGCCACAGCTGACTCAGCAATCGGCCCAGATGACCCAAGCCAAGCTGGAAAGCGCGGTGCCGGTGGTCAACAAACTGCTGGCTGACATGACGGCCGAGCTGGAGCCTAAAGGCGCCGCCGCTCCAGCCAAGAAAAAGCCTTAAGCGGAGTTCGGTATGACCATGCTACAACGCATTGAATCGACGCTGGGCCTGTTACAGCCGCAGCATCTGCAAGTGCTGGATGAAAGCCACATGCACAGCCGTGGGTTGCAGACTCACTTCAAGGCCGTGGTGGTCAGCCAGCAGTTCGAAGGACTGAACCGGGTCAAGCGTCATCAAAAAGTCTACGGCACGCTCGGCGAGCTGATGGGCGAGTTTCACGCGTTGGCGCTGCATACCTACACGCCTGAGGAATGGGCACAGATCGACGCGGCCCCGGCCTCACCGACCTGTGCTGGAGGAAAGCAGTAAAAAGCAGCTTCAAGCTGCAAGCTGCAAGATTACGGCGCCCTGTTTCAACTTGCCGCTTGAAGCTTACCGCTCAAAGCTGCTTTCTTGCTAAAATCCGCAACGCGCCGCTCACCCGGCGCGTTTTTTTTCGCATCCGGTTCACCCTTTGCGAGGGTAGCCACCTGGAGAATCACCCATGACACAACAGATTGTCGTGGCGGCACTGTATAAGTTCGTCACCCTGGAAGATTACGTCGCCCTGCGCGAGCCACTGCTTCAAGCAATGGTCGACAACGGCATCAAAGGCACGCTGCTGATTGCCGAAGAAGGCATCAACGGCACCGTGTCCGGCAGTCGCGAAGGCATCGACGGGCTGATGGCCTGGCTCAAGAACGACCCACGCATGGACGACATCGATCACAAAGAGTCGTACTGCGACGATCAGCCGTTCTATCGCACCAAGGTCAAGCTCAAGAAAGAAATCGTCACCCTCGGCGTTGAAGGCGTGGATCCGAACAAAAAGGTCGGCACCTACGTCGATCCTCAGGATTGGAATGCGCTGATCAGCGATCCTGAAGTGCTGTTGATCGACACCCGCAACGATTACGAAGTCTCGATCGGTACCTTTGAAGGCGCCATCGACCCGCAAACCACCAGTTTTCGCGAATTTCCCGACTACATCAAAGCCAACTTCGACCCGGCCGTGCACAAGAAAGTCGCGATGTTCTGCACCGGCGGCATCCGCTGCGAGAAGGCGTCGAGCTACATGCTCAGCGAAGGTTTCGATGAGGTCTATCACCTCAAAGGTGGCATTCTGAAGTACCTCGAAGAGGTGCCGCAGGAAGAAACCAAATGGCAGGGCGACTGCTTCGTGTTCGACAATCGTGTGACCGTGCGTCATGACCTCAGTGAAGGCGACTACGATCAATGTCATGCCTGCCGTACGCCGATCAGCGTTGAAGACCGCGCCTCGGAGCATTACGTGGCCGGCATCAGCTGCCCGCATTGCTGGGACACGCTGAGCGAGAAAACCCGCCGCAGTGCCATTGATCGGCAGAAGCAGATCGAACTGGCCAAGGCTCGCAATTTGCCGCACCCGATCGGTTACAACTATAAGCAAACTCCTTCCGAGGCTTGAATCATGTCTGCGCGCCGCCTGCTCTATGTGATGGATCCGATGTGTTCCTGGTGCTGGGGCTTTGCACCAGTGGCTAACGCCTTGGTCGAACAGGCGCGCGCGGCGGGTGTAGAGGTGCATTTGATCGTCGGTGGTTTGCGCACCGGCAGTGGTGCGGCGCTCGAGCCGACCACCCGACGCTACATTCTTGAACATTGGCAGGCGGTCACTGAGGCCACCGGCCAACCGTTCAAAACCGAAGGCGCGTTACCGGACGGCTTTGTCTACGACACGGAGCCTGCATGTCGGGCTTTGGTGACCGCGCGCAGCCTGGCGCCGGATTGCGCGTGGAAACTGCTGGGCCTGATTCAGCACGCGTTCTACGTCGAAGGTCGCGACGTCACCCACGCCAGCGTGCTGGTGGAGCTGGCCGAGCAGGCCGGTCTGCCGCGCATCGAATTCGCTGCTGCGTTCGACCGTGCGGATATGCACACCGCCACGGCGGCCGATTTCACTTGGGTCCAGGATCTGGGCATTGCCGGTTTCCCTACGTTGCTGGCTGAGCGCAATGGTCAACTGGCGTTGCTGACCAATGGCTATCAGCCCCTGAGTGAACTGTCCCCGTTGCTCGGCCGCTGGCTGGAGCGCGCTGCCTGTGCATGATGTGCCCGATGACACCCCGGCTCCCAAGCATGTCGATCGGCTGAGCTGGGCTGAAATCCGCCGACTGGCTCTGCACCATAAAAAATCCCTGTGGATCGCCAATGGCGTCGCCGTGCTGGCAACCTTGTGCAGCGTGCCGATTCCATTGCTGCTGCCGTTGCTGGTGGACGAAGTGTTGCTGGGGCACGGCGACGCCGCGCTGAAGGTCATGAACCACGTCCTGCCCGAAGGCTGCCAAAAGGCGGCGGGCTACATTGGCCTGATGTTGCTCGTGACCTTGTTGCTGCGCTGCGGTGCCTTGTTGTTCAACGTGGTGCAGGCCAAATTGTTCGCGGCGTTGGCCAAGGACATCGTCTATCGCATTCGCACCCGGCTGATCGAGCGGCTCAAGCGCATTTCCCTGGGTGAATACGAAAGCCTGGGCAGCGGCACGGTGACCACGCACATGGTCACCGACCTGGACACGCTGGACAAATTCGTCGGTGAAACCCTCAGTCGTTTCCTCGTGGCGATGCTGACCCTGGTCGGCACCGCGAGCATTCTGATCTGGATGCACTGGAAGCTGGCGCTGTTGATCATGCTGTTCAATCCGTTGGTGATTTACGCCACGGTGCTGTTGGGCAAGCGGGTCAAACACCTGAAGAAACTCGAGAACGACAGCACCTCGCGCTTCACCCAGGCACTGACCGAAACCCTCGACTCGATCCAGGAAGTGCGCGCCGGCAACCGTCAGGTATTTTTCCTCGGTCGCCTTGGCCTGCGGGCCCGGGAAGTGCGCGATTACGCGGTGAACTCGCAATGGAAAACCGATGCCTCGAACCGGGCCAGCGGTTTGCTGTTCCAGTTCGGCATCGATATTTTTCGCGCAGCGGCCATGCTCACCGTGCTGTTCTCCGACCTGTCCATCGGCCAGATGCTGGCTGTGTTCAGTTACCTGTGGTTCATGATCGGTCCGGTGGAACAACTGCTCAATCTGCAGTACGCCTATTACGCTGCCAGTGGTGCGCTTTCGCGGATCAACGAGCTGCTGGCCCGGGCTGATGAACCGCAATACCCCGGCGGCGTCGATCCATTTCACGGACGTGACACCGTGGGCATTGAAGTCCAAGGCGTGAGTTTCGGTTACGGCGACGAATGGGTGCTGAACAAGATGGACCTGTCCATCGCCCCCGGTGAAAAAGTCGCAATTGTCGGCGCCAGTGGCGGCGGCAAGAGCACGTTGGTGCAGCTTTTGCTGGGCTTGTACACGCCACAGGCCGGAACCATCCGCTTCGGTGGCTCGACCCAACAGGAGATCGGCCTGGAAACCGTGCGCGAAAATGTCGCCGTGGTCTTGCAACATCCTGCGCTGTTCAACGACACCATCCGCGCCAACCTGACGATGGGACGTGTGCGCAGCGACGATGCCTGCTGGCAGGCGCTGGAAATTGCGCAGCTGCACCATACGGTTCGAGCGCTGCCCAACGGCCTCGATAGCATTGTCGGACGCTCCGGCGTGCGTTTGTCCGGAGGCCAGCGCCAACGCCTGGCGATTGCGCGGATGGTCCTGGCTGAACCCAAAGTGGTGATACTCGACGAGGCCACCTCGGCGCTGGACGCCGCCACCGAATACAACCTGCATCAGGCGCTGGCGCGGTTCCTCAGCCACCGCACCACGTTGATCATTGCGCATCGGTTGTCAGCGGTGAAGCAGGCTGACCGGGTGCTGGTG
>NZ_JBFUKU010000051.1:0-26526 GCF_056400685.1 Pseudomonas sp. P5_A12
CCATGCTGGCCAACTGCAAGACCGGCGAGTACGACAGCCTGGCAATTGGCCGTGGTCTGTCGCCCGAGCGCCTTCAGCGTTATTTCGACCCGACAGGGCCGGGGCGCTGGGCGATCAAGGCGCCGATCAAGGGCCGGGTGGAGTTTCGCTCGTTCAACCTGCTGGACAGCTACGCGAGCCTCGGCAAATTCGACATCGTGTTCTGCCGCAACGTGCTGATCTACTTCTCCGCCGAGGTGAAGAAAGACATCCTGTTGCGCATTCACAGCACGCTCAAGCCAGGTGGCTATTTGTTCCTCGGTGCGTCCGAAGCGCTGAACGGTTTGCCGGATCATTACCAGATGGTCCAGTGCAGCCCGGGGATTATTTACCAGGCGAAATGATTCATCGGCAGCTTAAAAAAAACGGGAGTCCTCAGGGGGCTCCCGTTTTTTTATGCCTGATGATTTCCCTCCAGCACCTCCATCCCTTGTGGGAGCCAGCGGTGCGGCGGTCCGACTTGCCCACGATTGCGGTATGACTGACAAAGTTGAGGTGCCTGACACACCGCTATCGCGGGCAAGCCCGGCCTCCACAGATTAGGTGTTGTACTTTCGACAGTGATAAGCGGCAGAAAAGCGGCAGATGGCGGAAGCCGGTTGCCGCTTTTCTGGCATTGCCGCCTTGCCACTCCCCGCAAAGCCCCGGTTTATGGGGTTTTTTATTTGGCACGCCGCTTGCTATGTCTCTGTTACGAAAAATCAGGTCACCCGAAGGTTTCCCGACATGAGCATCAGCTTCGATAAAGCGCTCGGTATCCACGAACAAGCCCTGGGCTTCCGCGCTCAGCGTGCCGAAGTCCTGGCCAACAACATCACTAACGCCGATACGCCGAACTACAAGGCTCGGGATCTGGACTTCTCGAAAGTGCTCGCCGAGCAGAACGAGAAAACCAGGAACGGTACGTTTGCCTTGAACATGACCAACAGCCGTCATATTGAAGCTCAGGGCCTGGGCAATGGCGACGAGTCGCTGCTGTATCGCACGCCGATGCAGCCGTCGATCGACCAGAACACCGTGGACGCCCACCTGGAACAGTCGAACTACGCGGAAAACGCCATCGGCTTCCAGGCCAGCTTCACCCTGCTCAACAGCAAATTCAAAGGGCTGGTGTCAGCCCTGCGCGGAGAGTAAGTCATGTCCCTATCCAGTGTTTTCAATATTGCCGGTAGCGGCATGAGTGCTCAAACCACGCGCTTGAACACCGTGGCCTCGAACATCGCCAACGCCGAAACCGTCTCGTCGAGCATCGACCAGACCTATCGCGCCCGTCACCCGGTGTTCGCCACCATGTTCCAGGGTGGCCAGAACGGCGGCAGCGATTCGCTGTTCCAGAACCAGGATGCTGCCGGTCAAGGCGTGCAAGTGCTGGGCGTGGTCGAAGACCAGAGCAACCTTGAAGCGCGCTACGAGCCGAACCATCCGGCTGCAGACGCCAAGGGTTACGTCTATTACCCGAACGTCAACGTCGTTGAAGAAATGGCCGACATGATTTCCGCGAGCCGTTCGTTCCAGACCAACGCCGAAATGATGAACACCGCCAAAACCATGATGCAGAAGGTCCTGACCCTCGGTCAGTGATAAGGGGCGACTCTGATGAGTGTTACCAATACCACCAACGGCTTGAGCCTCAATGATGTTTTGGCCAACTCTTCGCTCAGGACCAACAATACCAGTGATGGTCTGTCTTCAGCGGCGAGCAATGTCGCTGGCAAAAAAGAGCTGGGCAAAGACGCGTTCCTGCAATTGCTGGTGACCCAGCTGCAAAACCAGAACCCGCTTGAACCGCAGGACAACGGCGAGTTCGTCGCTCAGTTGGCGCAGTTCAGCAGCCTGGAAGGCATCACTACGCTGAACGATACGGTCAACGCCATCGCCGGCTATTACAACTCGTCGCAAGCGTTGCAAGCTTCTTCGCTGGTCGGCCGCTCGGTGGTCGCCGAGACCGACACCGCAGTGGTCGATACCTCCAAGAGCTTCAACGGTACGGCGGTCCTGCCAGCATCGGCGGACCCTGTGACGGTCAAGATCACCAATGCCGATGGCACTGTCATTCGCACCATCGACCTGGGCAGCCAACCAGCCGGCCAAGCCAGTTTCATCTGGGACGGCAAGAACGATGCGGGAGAAGTGGTCGAGGCTGGAACTTACAAGTTTTCCGCCACCGCGACTTACGACAGCCAGGCGACCTCGCTGGTGACTTACCTGCCCGCAACTGTCAACAGCGTGACCATCAGCCAGACCGGTGGTGAGTTGATGCTGAACCTGGCCGGCCTGGGTAGTGTTGCCCTGTCCAAAGTGCAAACCATTGGTATATAGAGCCGACTAATACGGCACAAAGGAGTGGAGTATGTCTTTCAATATCGGCCTTAGCGGTCTCTATGCCGCCAACAAACAACTGGACGTAACCGGCAACAACATCGCCAACGTCGCGACCACCGGTTTCAAATCCTCCCGTGCAGAATTCGAAGACGTGTTCTCGGCCACCCGCCTGGGCACCGGCAGCAGGACCGTCGGCAACGGCGTGCGCCTGGCCAACGTTTCCCAGCAGTTCAGCCAAGGCGACGTGAGCAACACCGGCCGGGTGTTGGACCTGAGTATCCAGGGCAGCGGTTTCTTTATCCTCAGCGACAACGGTTCGCTGAGCTACACCCGAGCCGGCGTGTTCAATACTGACGCCGAAAATTACGTGGTCGACAACAACGGTAACCGCTTGCAGGGTTATGGCGTGGACGCCAACGGCAAGATCATCAACGGCGTGCTGACCGATCTGAGAGTCGACATGTCGAGCCTGGCGCCGAATGCGACCACGCTTGTCGATCAGACGCTGAACCTGAACTCCTCGGACACAGTGCCAACCGTACCTGTGTTCGACGTCAATGACACCAACAGCTACAACAAAACCATTTCCACCCCTGTGTACGACACGCAGGGTAACCAGCACTCGATGGATCAGTACTACGTAAAAAATCCGGGGGCCAACACCTGGACTGTTTACACCTTCATTGACGGTCGTAGCCCAAGCGACCCAACGCAAAACCCGCCGGTGCCGATCACGGCTGACATCACCTTCAATCCGGATGGAAGCATCAATACCCTGACGGGCGGTGCAGGCTGGGCGCAAACCGGCAACACCCTGACCATGACAGGCTGGGTTCCTGGCGTGGCGGTTGACGCCAACGCCAACCCGCCAGTCTGGGCCGCGAACGGTTCTAACGCCGCTGCTGGCGGTATTGCGTTCGACATGACCAGAACCACGTCTTACGCTTCGCCAACCGCACGTTCTGCGCAGTACCAGGACGGCTACGCCACTGGCCAGATTTCCAGTCTGACCATCGATGGAAGCGGTGTCATGACCGCCAACTTCAGCAACGGGCAAACCAAGGCCATCGGCCAGGTAGCCGTGGCCAGCTTCGCCAACGAACAAGGCTTGCAGCCAATCGGTGGTACCCGCTGGAAAGAAACCTTCGCCTCGGGCGTGGCCGGCGTCGATGCACCGAAAACCGGTACACTGGGTGCAATCGTGTCCAACTCGCTGGAAGAGTCCAACGTCAACCTGACCAACGAACTGGTTGAGTTGATCAAGGCGCAGAGCAACTACCAGGCGAACGCCAAGACCATCTCCACCCAGAGCACCATCATGCAGACCATCATTCAGATGGCTTGATGCCTGATAGCGCTACTTGAAAAACCCCTCGGAAGAGGGGTTTTTTATGGCCGGGATTTGTCTCGGGTTCAGACACCCTGGTTGTCTGTATTGGCCTCATCGCGAGTAGCCCCGCACATTTGGTTTGTGTTGCGCCTGATAACCCCATCCAGGCCAAAATCCATTGGTGCGATCACCCCAGGTTATCGCCGGATACGCATAAGTGATTATCCGCCCCTCCAGGCGCTGGCTAAAGTCGCACCATCGAATGCCCGGAACCCGCCGCCCGAGCGGCTCTGCGCAGCGACCTGACAACTACAAGAAGCCGGCAGCGCAAGGAACTGTATTCATGAAAATCAAAGCCATCCGTACCCGCGTTTTTGAGTGGAAAGGCAAAGTCGTTCCTCCTCAAGCACACTTCTGCACCAACGCCAGCGACATCCTGTTCGAGCGCGGCGATGCCATGGGCTCGTTCCGTTTTCATGGCTGGCTGGTGGTGGAAGTCGAGACCGACACCGGTCTGGTCGGCATCGGTAACTGCGCCTTGGCGCCGCGTGTGGCCAAGGAAATCATCGACACCTACCTGGCTCCAATCGCCATCGGCGAAGATCCGTTCGACAACGAATACATCTGGCAGAAGATGTACCGCCAGAGCCACGCGTGGGGCCGTAAAGGTATCGGCATGGCGGCGATCTCGGCCATCGACATCGCCATCTGGGACATCATGGGCAAAGCGGTGAACAAGCCGGTGTTCAAACTGCTCGGCGGGCGGACCAAGGAAAAAATCTGGACCTACGCTTCCAAACTCTACGCCAACGACAACCTCGACCTGTTCCTCGAAGAAGCCCAGGGTTACCTGAACCAGGGTTTCACCGCGCTGAAAATGCGTTTCGGCTACGGCCCGAAAGACGGCCCGGCAGGCATGCGCAAGAACATCGAACAAGTGCGCGCATTGCGTAATCTGGCCGGCCCCGACATCGACATCATGCTCGAATGCTACATGGGCTGGACCCTGGAATACGCCCGTCGCATGTTGCCCAAACTCGCCGAGTTCGAGCCACGCTGGCTGGAAGAACCGGTGATCGCCGATGACATCGAGGGTTACATCGAACTGAAAAAAATGGGGATCATGCCGATCTCCGGCGGCGAGCATGAGTTCACCTCCTACGGCTTCAAAGACCTGCTGGAACGCCGCGCCGTCGATGTGATCCAGTACGACACCAACCGCGTGGGCGGCATCACCGCCGCACGCAAGATCAACGCCATGGCCGAAGCCTGGTCGGTGCCGGTGATCCCTCATGCCGGGCAGATGCACAACTACCACCTGACCATGTCCACCACCGCCTCGCCAATGGCCGAGTTCTTCCCGGTGTTCGACGTCGAGGTCGGCAACGAACTCTTCTACTACGTGTTCAAGGGCGAGCCGCAACCGGTCAACGGCTACATCCAGCTCGACGACAACAAGCCAGGCCTGGGCCTGGAAATCTCCGATGAGTATTTGAGCGACTTCAACATCATCGAGTGACCTTGAGGCGTCGCCTGTGGGCGGCGCCATCCCCGACTTTCTGGAGGCCGTCATGCGCCTGATTCAATTTGAAAACACTGCCGGTGAGCGTCAGGTTGGCCTCGTCGAAGGGGCACAGGTGCAGGTGCTCAAAGGCACCCGCAGCACCCGTGAACTGGCACTCGCGGCGATTCGTGCTCAACGCAGCCTGCAAGAAGAAGTCGCTCAACGCGGCACCGAGGCAGGCCCGGATTACGCGCAACTGTTGCAACAGGGCAAAGTCCTGCCGCCGCTGGATCACGACGACCCGGCCCATTGCCTGATCAGCGGCACCGGCCTGACCCATCTGGGCAGCGCCTCCGCGCGGGACAAAATGCACCAGCAGGACGGCGCAGTCGAAGCCGGCATGACTGACACCATGCGCATCTTCAAGTGGGGCCTGGAAGGCGGAAAACCCGCATTCGGTCAGGTCGGTGCGCAACCGGAATGGTTCTACAAGGGCGACGGCAGCATCGTCGTGCGCCCCGGCGCAGACTTCCCGGTGCCGCCGTTTGCCGAAGACGCCGGTGAAGAACCGGAGTTGACCGGCCTCTATGTCATTGGCGACGACGGCCTGCCGTATCGCGTCGGTTATGCCTTGGGCAACGAGTTCTCCGACCATGTGATGGAGCGGCGCAATTACTTGTACCTGGCGCATTCCAAACTGCGCTATTGCTCCTACGGTCCAGAGTTGCGCGTCGGTGAATTGCCAAGGCACCTGGCCGGCACCAGCCGGATCAAACGCAACGGCGAAACGATCTGGGAAAAGGAATTTCTCAGCGGCGAAGACAACATGTRCCACAGCCTCGCCAACCTCGAATTCCACCACTTCAAATACGCGCAGTTTTTGCGCCCCGGCGATGTCCATGTGCACTACTTCGGCACCGCCACGCTGTCGTTTGCAGACGGCGTGAAAACCCAGCCGGGCGATCGCTTCCAGATCAGCCTCGATGAGTTTGGCGCGCCCTTGGTCAACGGTATCGGCGAAAGTGCCCAGCCGTTGCCAATCGGTCGGGTGCGCACTCTCTGACCCCTGTAGGAGCCGGGCTTGCCCGCGATGGCGGTGTGTCAGTCACCGCAGACATTGGCTGGAAGACCGCCATCGCCGGCAAGCCGACTCCCACAGGTCTGCAATCGATCAAGGAATCCGAAATGACCACGATACTTGGACACAACTACATCGGCGGCCGCCGCAGCGCCAACGGCACGCTGCAACTGCAAAGCCTCGACGCAACCACCGGCGAACCGCTGCGTGGCAACTTCTTTCAGGCGACTGAAGCCGAAGTGGATGCCGCCGCCAATGCAGCGGCTGGCGCTTACCCGGTCTACCGTAACCTGAGCGCGGAAAAACGCGCACGGTTCCTCGATGCCATCGCCGATGAAATCGATGCACTCGGCGATGATTTCGTCGCCACGGTGTGCCGCGAAACCGCGCTGCCAGCGGGGCGAATTCAGGGCGAGCGCGCTCGCACCAGCGGGCAGATGCGCTTGTTCGCCAAGGTCCTGCGTCGCGGTGATTTCTACGGTGCGCGGATTGATCGGGCGCTGCCGGAGCGCCAGCCATTGCCACGTCCGGACCTGCGCCAATACCGCATCGCGATAGGGCCGGTCGCAGTATTCGGCGCGAGTAATTTTCCGCTGGCGTTCTCCACCGCCGGCGGTGATACCGCGTCGGCATTGGCCGCCGGTTGCCCCGTGGTGTTCAAGGCTCACAGCGGTCACATGGCAACCGCCGAATGGGTGGCGGACGCTATCATCCGTGCCGCCGAACGTACCGAAATGCCGGCGGGTGTGTTCAATATGATCTACGGCGGGGGCGTCGGCGAATGGCTGGTCAAGCACCCGGCGATTCAGGCGGTGGGCTTCACCGGTTCGCTCAAGGGCGGTAATGCCCTTAGCCACATGGCTGCGACCCGGCCGCAGCCGATCCCGGTGTTTGCCGAGATGTCGAGCATCAACCCGGTCTTCCTGTTGCCCGAAGCGCTTGCAGTCCGCGGCGAACAAATCGCCGCGCAACTTGCCGGTTCGGTGACCCAGGGTTGTGGTCAATTCTGTACCAATCCCGGCCTGGTCATCGGCCTGCGCTCACCGCAGTTCAGCACCTTTCTGGAAACCTTTTGCGCCAGCATGAACCAGCAACCGGCGCAAACCATGCTCAACGCCGGTACGCTGGTCAGCTACCACCGAGGCCTTGGCGAGTTGCACGAACATCCGGGGCTGACGCATCTCGCGGGCAGGCCGCAACAAGGTAATCAGGCGCAGCCGCAGGTGTTCAAGGCCGATGTCAGCCTGTTACTTGAGGGTGATGAACTGCTTCAGGAAGAAGTCTTCGGGCCGACCACCATTGTCGTTGAAGTCGAGAACCAGGCTCAGTTGGCGGCAGCGTTGCAGGGGTTGCGCGGGCAACTGACAGCGACCTTGATTGGCGAGGCCGAGGAGTTGCTGGAGTATCGCTGGCTGGCAGAAATGCTTCAGGAAAAGGTCGGGCGGATTCTGCTCAATGGTTATCCGACCGGGGTCGAGGTGTGCGAGGCGATGGTGCACGGCGGGCCATACCCGGCGACGTCCGATTCCCGGGGGACATCGGTGGGGACGCTGGCGATCGATCGGTTCCTGCGGCCGGTGTGTTTCCAGAATTACCCGGATGCGTTGCTGCCTGAGGCGTTGCAGAACGCTAATCCGCTGGGGATTCGGCGGTTGGTGGATGGGGAGGTCAGCGACCAGGCTCTGTAGTTTTCGGTGTCTGGGCTACCGTCTTCGCGAGCAAGCCCGCTCCCACATTCGATCTTCGTCGTGACACAGATCGAATGTGGGAGCGGGCTTGCTCGCGAAGGCGCCATCAGCAACACCGCCGAATTACTTGGCAACCACCTCAGCCACTTTCACCGCCGGCTTCAACACCAACCACAACGCCGCCGCAATCAACACCCCGCCATAGACATGCGCCATGGACAACGGCTCATCCAGCAACAACGCCCCCCACAACACCCCGAACGGCGGGATCAGGAACGTCGTGGTCATCGACCTCACCGGCCCGATCGAGCTGAGCAAGCGGAAGTAAATGATGTATGCCAGCGCGGTACACACCAGCCCCAACCCCAGCAACGACAACCAGACATTCCAGCCACCCCAGCTCGCTGGCGGTTGGCTGATCACGCTGTAGCCGAACAGCGGCAACAGAAACAACGTCGCCCCCAGCATGCTGCCCAGCGCAGACAAACGGCTGTCGAGACCACCGGCCTGATCCAGCCAACGGCGGGCGAGGAAACCGGCGAAGCCATAGCATGTCGTGGCAAGCAGGCAGGCGAGGGCGCCCATCAGCAGTTGCAGGTCGAACGCGACTGGGCCTGCACGGGTCAGGACGCCAACCCCCAACAATCCGAGGAAGACCCCACCGAGCTTGGCGGCGGTGAGCCTTTCATGAAAGAACAACCCGCCAATCAGCACGCCCATCAACGGCGTGGTGGCGTTGAAGATCGCCGAGTAGCCGGCCGGCAGCACTTGGGCTGCCACAGAATAGAGCGTCGCCGGGATCCCGGAGTTGATCACCCCGAGCAGCATGACTGTCTTGAGTTTGCCTTTGAAATCCCAGCTGATGCGCATCAGCCCGAGAATCACCAGCAGGCCGGCGGCGGCAATCGACACACGGAAAAAAGCCGTGGGGACGGTGCCAATCACAGGGGCGATGATGCGCATGAACAGAAAACTCGCACCCCAAATGGCCGCCAGTGAAAGTAAACGGACGATATCGACGGGACTCACGGTGCACTCCTTCCTTGATGGGGACGAGAGTGTTGCCGAGGGCCAGATCGATGGCAACCGGAAAACGAGCAAATAATCCGAGCGAAAAATTACGCTTCTCCTGCACCCGGTTCACTGGCTAAGCTCAGGGCTCACGAATTCCCGCAGAGGTCTCACCCATGCCGCAGCAATGGCCAGCCGCCGATATCGCCCGAATGATCCTCGATGGCTTTGACGATTACCGCGAGCATTTCCGTCAGATCACCGACGGCGCCCGGGCGCGTTTCGAGCAAGCCCAGTGGCAGGAGACGCAAGTCGCGTCGGCTGCGCGGATCAATCTCTATGAAGAAAAAGTCAGCGAAACGGTGGAGCGCCTGCGTGTCGCTTTCGATAGCGACACACTGGACGTCAGCTGCTGGCCGCTGGTCAAAAGCGCGTACATCACGTTGATCGACCTGCGCTTCGACGATGAACTGTCCGAGACCTGGTACAACTCGATTTTCTGCGGTTTGTTCAGCCATGACCTGATCAGCGACGGCTGCATGTTCATCCACACCACCCGCCCGAGCCTGCGCCGGGCCCGCGCTGCACAAACCCGCACGTACAAACCGCAGGGGCATTTGTCCGACATGCTCGCGAGCATTTTTGCCGACTACCGTTTCAGCGAGGATTACGCCGATCTGGCCGGCGACTTGAGCCGCCTCGAAGCGCAACTGCGCGAGAACCTGCCGGACTGGGTGTGCAAAGACCCGGAACTCAGCGTCGAACTGTTCTCCTCGGTGCTCTACCGCAATAAAGGCGCGTACCTGGTTGGGCGTATCTACACCCATGACGAACAGTGGCCGCTGGTTATACCGCTGCTGCATCGCGAAGGTCGCGGGATTCAGATCGATGCGCTGATTACCGATGAAGCGGACGTGTCGATCATCTTCTCGTTCACCCGCTCGTATTTCATGGTTGATGTGCCGGTGCCGGCGGAGTTCATTGGTTTCCTCAAACGCATTCTGCCGGGCAAGCACATCGCCGAGCTGTACACCTCGATCGGTTTCTACAAACACGGCAAATCCGAGTTTTACCGGGCACTGATCAATCACCTGGCCAACACCGACGACCAGTTCATCATGGCCCCCGGCGTGCGCGGCATGGTCATGAGCGTGTTTACCCTGCCGGGTTTCAACACCGTGTTCAAAATCATCAAGGACCGTTTCTCGCCGTCGAAAAACGTCGACCGCGCCACGGTGATCGAGAAATACCGTCTGGTAAAAAGCGTCGATCGTGTGGGGCGCATGGCTGATACCCAGGAATTCGCCGATTTCCGTTTCCCGTTGAGCAAATTCGACCCGGCATGCCTGGAAGAATTGCTCGAAGTGGCCGCGTCCACGGTGTCGGTGGAAGGCGACACCGTGCTGATCCGCCACTGCTGGACTGAACGACGGATGACGCCGTTGAACCTTTATCTGGAAAACGCCAACGAGGCGCAGGTGCATGAGGCGCTGGAGGATTACGGCCTGGCAATCAAGCAATTGGCGGCGGCGAATATCTTTCCTGGCGACATGTTGCTGAAAAACTTCGGCGTCACCCGCCACGGTCGCGTGGTGTTTTATGACTACGACGAGATCTGCTTCCTGACCGAGGCCAACTTCCGGCACATCCCGCAGCCGCGCACGCCGGAAGACGAGATGGCGTCGGAGCCTTGGTATTCGATCGGGCCGCTGGACGTGTTTCCCGAGGAGTTCCCGCCGTTCCTGTTTGCCGATTCGGGGCAGCGGCGGCTGTTTGATCAGTTACATGGCGAGTTGTACAACGCCGATTACTGGAAAAGCCTTCAGGAAGCGATTCGGGCCGGCAAAGTGATCGACGTGTTCCCGTATCGCCGCAAGGGCCTGGATAACGAGTAGTCGGCTCGACAGCTGCTACAAGGGATCTCGTTTGTCCTTTAAATCTGCGACAATCGCCCCCCTGCGCCACTAGACGACTGAATTGCGTACCCGATGACCGACGAATCGCCCTCCATCGACAAACTGCTGAAAAATCTCGATCACGCCATGCTCGCCGACCGCCACCGGCTGCGGCGGCAGTTGCTTGAGCTGCGCAAGAAACCTGACGAGGCCAAGCTGGCCCTGTGGGTGACGCGGATGCAGGCGTCCTGTGATCAGGTGCTGGCGCGGCGTGCCAGCCTGCCGGTCATTCGTTACGACGACAGTTTGCCGATTGCTGCCAAGCGCGATGAAATCAAAGAAGCGCTGCTCAAGCATCAGGTGCTGATCATCGCTGGCGAAACCGGCTCGGGTAAAACCACCCAGTTACCGAAGATCTGCCTGGAAATCGGTCGCGGCCAGCATGGCCTGATCGGCCACACCCAGCCCCGTCGAATCGCTGCGCGCAGCGTGGCCAGCCGGGTTGCCGAAGAGCTGGCGACGCCGCTGGGCGCGCTGGTCGGCTATCAGGTGCGGTTCGAGGATCAGAGCGATTCCAACACGCTGATCAAACTGATGACCGACGGCATCCTGCTGGCGGAAACCCAGAACGATCGCTACCTCGAACGCTACGACACGATCATCGTCGACGAAGCCCACGAACGCAGCCTGAACATCGACTTCCTGCTCGGTTACCTGAAAACCCTGCTGCCGCGTCGCCCGGACCTGAAAGTCATCATCACCTCGGCAACCATCGATCTGGAGCGCTTCTCCAAACATTTCGATAACGCGCCGATTGTCGAAGTCTCTGGCCGCACCTTCGCGGTGGAAACCTGGTATCGCCCGCTGACCCTGGAGCAGGATGAAGAGGGTAACCGCGTCGAGGATGACTTGACCGTGGACCAGGCGATCCTCGCCACCCTCGACGAAATCGCCGCCTTCGAACGCAGCGAGCGCAAGAGCCCTGGCGATGTGCTGGTGTTCTTGCCCGGCGAGCGCGAGATTCGTGACGCGGCCGAGATGCTGCGCAAGGCTCAGCTCAAGCACACCGAAATCCTGCCGTTGTACGCACGCCTGTCGCCGGCCGAGCAGCAGCGGATTTTCCAGTCGCACCCCGGCCGACGCGTCGTTCTGGCGACCAACGTCGCGGAAACCTCGCTGACGGTGCCGGGCATCCGTTACGTGATCGACAGCGGTACTGCGCGCATCAGCCGTTACAGCTACCGCGCCAAGGTTCAGCGCCTGCCCATCGAAGCGATTTCCCAGGCCAGCGCCAACCAACGTAAAGGGCGTTGTGGTCGGGTCGAGCCCGGTATCTGCATCCGCCTTTATGGTGAAGACGATTTCATTGGCCGTCCTGAATTTACCGACCCGGAGATCCTGCGGACCAACCTTGCCGCGGTGATCTTGCAGATGCTGCACCTGCGCCTCGGCGAGATCACCGATTTCCCGTTTATCGAACCGCCGGACGGCAAGGCCATCAGCGACGGTTTCAACCTGCTGCAAGAACTCTCCGCGGTGGACCGCAACAGCCAGCTGACCCCGCTGGGGCGCAATCTGGCGCGCTTACCGGTGGACCCGCGCATGGGCCGTATGCTGCTGGAAGCGGCAAAACTCGGCAGCTTGCAGGAAGTGCTGATCGTCGCCAGCGCCATGTCGATTCAAGACCCGCGCGAACGTCCGCCGGAGCGTCAGCAAGCGGCAGATCAGGCTCACGCGCAGTGGAAAGACGTGGACTCGGACTTCGCCGGGCTGGTCAATCTGTGGCGCGGTTTTGAAGAACAACGCCAGGCGCTGACGGCGAGTCCGCTGCGCAATTGGTGCCGCAAGAATTTCCTGAATTACCTGCGACTGCGCGAATGGCGCGACTCGCACCGCCAGTTGAGCCTGATCTGCCGCGACATGCAGTTGAGCCTCAACAAAGAGCCGGCGGATTACCCGAAACTGCACAAAGCGGTGCTTTCGGGCCTGCTCAGTCAGATCGGTCAGAAAACCGATGAAGGCGATTACCTGGGTGCCCGTCAGCGGCGTTTCTGGATTCACCCGTCATCCGGGCTGGGTAAAAAACGCCCGCAATGGCTGATGACCGCCGAGCTGGTGGAAACCACCAAACTCTATGCACGCATGGTCGCCAAGATCGACGCTGACTGGATCGAGCCGTTGGCCGGGCACCTGATCAAGAAAAACCACTTCGAACCGCATTGGGAGAAGAAGCGCGGTCAGGTCGTGGCCTTCGAGCAGATCACCTTGTTCGGGCTGATCGTGGTCGGCCGCCGGCCGGTGCATTACGGGCCGATTGACCCGGTGGTGTCCCGTGAGTTTTTCATCCGTGAAGGCCTGGTGCGCGGCGAGATTCAATCCAAGGCCAAATGCCTGACAGCCAACGCGCAACTGCTGGAACAACTCGACGAACTGGAAGCCAAGGCCCGTCGCCGTGACATTCTGGCTGACGAAGAAACCCTGTTCGCCTTTTACGATGCGCGATTGCCAGCGGAGATCCACCAGACCGCGACCTTCGACAGCTGGTATCGGATCAACAGCCAGAAAGACCCACAGCTGCTGATCATGCGCGAAGAAGACGTGCTGGCCCGCGAGGCCAGCGAAGTCACCGCCCTGCATTACCCGGATACCTTGCACATCGGTGATCTGGAACTGGCGCTGAGTTACCACTTCGAACCCAATCATCCGCGCGACGGCGTGACCCTGCGCGTGCCGGCGCCGTTGCTGCCGATGCTGCCGCCGGAACGCCTGGAATGGCTGGTGCCCGGTGTGATCGAAGCCAAGTGCATCGCGCTGGTGCGCAACCTGCCCAAGGCGCTACGCAAGAATTTCGTGCCGGTGCCGGACTTCGTCAAAGCGGCGTTGCAGCGCATGACCTTCGCCGAGGGTTCGTTGCCTCAGGCGCTGGGCCGTGAATTGCTGCGCATGACCGGCGCGCGGGTCAGCGATGAAGCGTGGGCCGAGGCGTCGCAGCAGGTCGACAGCCATTTGCGCATGAACCTGGAAATCGTCGACGGCCAGGGCAAGTTCCTTGGCGAAGGGCGTGACCTGGCCGAACTCACTGCACGTTTTGCCGAAGCCAGCCAGGCGGCGTTGGCTGTTCCGCAAACCGCGAAAAGCCAGCAGCCGGTGGAAGCCAAAGTCTTTGCGCCGGTTGCCGAGAAAACCCAACAGAAGATTGCCGGACTGTCGATGACGGTCTACCCGGCGCTTGTGGAGGAGGGTGGCACGGTCAAGGAAGGGCGTTTCTCGACCCCGGCTGAAGCCGAGTTCCAGCACCGCCGCGCCTTGCAGCGTTTGTTGATGCAGCAACTGGCCGAACCGGCAAAGTTCCTGCGCAGCAAGTTGCCGGGACTGACCGAGCTGGGCCTGATGTACCGCGACATGGGGCGTATCGACAGTCTGGTGGAAGACATTCTGCTGGCCAGTCTCGACAGCTGCATTCTCGACGGCGAAGACCCGTTGCCGCGCGATGGCGCCGGGTTGGCGGCATTGGCCGAACGCAAGCGCGGCGGCTGGACTGAGCACGTCGAGCGTCTGGCGAAACTGACACTGGAAATCCTCAAGCACTGGCACGGTCTGCAAAAACGCTTCAAAGGCAAGATCGACCTGGCACAAGCCGTGGCCTTGAACGACATCAAGCAGCAGCTCAGTCATCTGGTGTATCCAGGCTTTGTCCGTGAAACACCGATGGTGTGGCTCAAGGAATTGCCGCGTTACCTGAAAGCGGTCGAGCAGCGCTTCGAAAAAATCGGCGCTCAAGTGCAGAGAGATCGGGTCTGGAGCGGCGAATTATCCGGCCTCTGGAGCCAATACCAGACCCGCGCCAGCAAGCACGCCCAGGAAGGCAAGCGTGATCCGCAGCTGGAGCTCTATCGCTGGTGGCTGGAGGAGTACCGGGTTTCGCTGTTCGCCCAGCAATTGGGGACCAAGGTGCCGATCTCCGACAAGCGCCTGAACAAACAGTGGACCCAGGTCGAGCCCTAGAACTGAGGTTTGCACAATACCCTGTGGGAGCGAGCCTGCTCGCGAAGGCGGTGTGTCAGTCAACATTGATGTTGAAGGTGACGCCCTCTTCGCGAGCAGGCTCGCTCCCATATTTGCTACGCCGTTGCTCTCGCAAAAGGCGCCAAAACCCAATGTTTATGGCAAACTTCGCGCCTATAAACGCTGGTCCCGCGGTTTTGAGCCTTTCAGGGTTCGGGCGGATCGGAATAAAGCGATGCCTGGTTGGCTTCCCATGACGGGAACAGACCCCTTGTGTGTTGGTACGTCGGTGCCAATGCTTTCTGCCTGAACAGATTAGAGAAACAACCATGCATAACGTCGTCATCAGCGGCACCGGCCTGTACACCCCGGCCAACAGCATCTCCAACGAAGAGCTGGTGCAATCTTTCAACGCTTACGTTGCGCAATTCAACGCCGACAACGCCGAGGCTATCGCCCGTGGCGAAGTCGAAGCGTTGACCGAGTCCAACGCGGCGTTCATCGAGAAAGCCTCCGGCATCAAAAGCCGCTTTGTCATGGACAAGGACGGCATTCTCGATCCGCAACGCATGGCGCCACGCCTGCCGGAGCGTTCGAACGACGAATGGTCGGTACTCTGCCAAATGGCTATCGGCGCCGCCGAACAAGCCTTGCAGCGCGCCGGCAAGACTGCCGCGGACATCGACGGCGTGATCGTCGCCTGTTCCAACCTGCAACGCGCCTACCCGGCCATCGCCATCGAAGTCCAGGAAGCGCTGGGCATCCAGGGCTTCGGTTTCGACATGAACGTTGCCTGTTCCTCGGCAACTTTCGGCATCCAGGCGGCCGCCAACAGCGTGCAACTGGGCCAGGCCCGGGCCATCCTGATGGTCAACCCGGAAGTCTGCACCGGTCACCTGAACTTCCGCGACCGCGACAGCCACTTCATCTTCGGTGACGCTGCCACGGCCGTGATCATCGAACGTGCGGACCTGGCGACGTCCAAGTACCAGTTCGACATCGTCAGCACCAAGTTGCTGACCAAGTTCTCCAACAACATCCGCAACAACTTCGGCTTCCTCAACCGTACGGCGGAAGAGGGCATCGGTGCCAAGGACAAACTGTTCGTGCAGGAAGGCCGCAAGGTGTTCCGCGACGTCTGCCCAATGGTTGCCGAGCTGATCGCGACGCACTTGGAAGAAAACACGCTGAACATCAGCGATGTGAAGCGTTTCTGGCTGCACCAGGCCAACCTCAGCATGAATCACCTGATCGTCAAGAAGCTGCTGGGTCGCGAGGCCACCGAAGAAGAAGCACCGGTCATTCTCGACACCTATGCCAACACCAGCTCCGCAGGTTCGGTGATTGCGTTTCACAAGAACCAGGATGATCTGGCCGCCGGCTCGCTGGCCGTGCTCAGTTCGTTTGGCGCCGGTTATTCGATTGGTAGCGTGATTCTGCGCAAGCGTTGAGCTCATGGATGAGAGATAGACATGGCTGTCGCTGACGACACCCGATTGCTCGACCGTCTGCTGGCGGGCGAGCAGAAGGCTTATAAGGAATTGGTCAGCACTTACCAGAGTGCCATGCGTGCGGTGGCCTATGCGATTGTCGGCAACCGGCATGCCGACGAAGTGGTGCAGGATGCCTGGTTGTCGGTCGTGCGCAATCTCAAAGGGTTCGAAGGGCGTTCGAGTCTCAAGACCTGGCTGCTGACCATTACTGCCAACTCGGCCAAAAGTCGCTACAAGCAAAACCGCCGCGAGGTTTTGCTTGATGACCTTCCGTCACCCCACGGCACCATCGATGATGATCGTTTCTCGCCCGGCGATGGTCATTGGCTGGTGGCGCCGTTTGCCTGGCACCAGGACACCCCGGAAGCGCTTCTGACCGAAAATGAGCTGCGTGAATGCCTGGAGCGCACGCTGCTCAGTCTGTCGGAACTGCAAAGCAGCGTATTGTTATTGCGCGAGCGCCAGGGGCTGGAGCTGGAGGAGATCTGTAATCTTCTGGAAATCTCGCTCTCCAATGTTCGCGTGCTGTTGCACAGGGCACGGTTGAAGGTCTTTGCGACCGTGGAGCATTTTGAGGAAACCGGCGAATGCTGACCTGCAAGGAACAAGTGGCTCGCTCCAGCGATTATCTCGACGGCCAGTTGAGTTTTCGTGAGCGGCTGATGGTGCGTCATCACCTGATGTTCTGCCCTAATTGCCGACGCTTCATTCATCAGATGCGGCTGATGCAGGCGACATTGCGCGCCATGCCCGAAGAAACGGTGCCGGACGTCGATGCGCTGGCCGAACGTCTCGCAGCTGAACGTCGCAAGGACATTCCGTAGAGTGTACGGGCAGGAGTCAGGCTCGCAGGGCTTTCACGCAATAAGTGGAGAGGAAGTTGATGGCGCTGCAACGTTTGGAAAGTCTGTCCGACATAGCACCGCATACCTGGGATGCGCTCGTACCTGAGCGCCAGCCGTTTCTACGTCATGCCTTTCTCAGTGCACTGGAAGACAGCGGCAGTGTCGGCCCGCATTCCGGCTGGCAGCCCGAGCATCTACTGCATATCGAAAACGGTCGGCTGATCGCTGCGCTGCCCAGTTACCGCAAGTGGCATTCCTATGGTGAGTACGTGTTCGATCATGCCTGGGCGGATGCCTGTGAGCGGGCCGGCATCGACTATTACCCCAAATTATTGACCGCCGTGCCCTTCAGTCCCGTTAGCGGACCACGCTTGCTGGCGGCCAGCGTCGAGGACGGTTTCGAGTTACTCCAAAGCCTGCCGGGCTACCTTGAGATTGAAGGGCTTTCCAGCGCGCACATCAACTTCACCGACCCGTTCACTGACGCTGCACTGGCCGAACAGCCCGGCTGGTTGCAGCGAATTGGCTGTCAGTATCACTGGCAAAATCGCGGCTATCGGGATTTTCAGGACTTCCTCGACGTCCTGAGTTCACGCAAACGCAAGCAGATGCGCAAAGAGCGAGAGCAAGTCGCGGGGCAGGGCATCGATTTCGAATGGCTTGAAGGTCGGCAGCTGGATCAGGTGCAGTGGGATTTCGTCTATGCCTGCTACGCCAATACCTACGCGGTACGTCGGCAAAGACCTTATTTGACGCGTGAGTTTTTCAGCCTGTTGGCCGAACGCATGCCGGAATCGATTCGTGTGGTGCTGGCCAAACAAGGCTCACGGCCGGTGGCCATGGCCTTCAGTCTGGTGGGGGGCGACAGTTTTTACGGCCGTTACTGGGGCTGTCTGGCGGAGTTTGATCGACTGCACTTTGAGACGTGTTTCTATCAAGGCATGGATTATGCGATTGCCAATGGCTTTCAACGTTTCGACGCCGGTGCCCAAGGCGAGCACAAATTGATTCGCGGGTTTGAACCGGTGATCACCCATTCCTGGCATTACCTGCGTCACGCGGGTCTGAAAGCGGCGGTCAAAGACTTCCTGCAACAAGAGCGCGTTGGGGTGCTGGCGTATGCCGAGGAGGCGAGGACCGCCTTGCCTTACCGGCAAGACTGATCCTCGTCCGAGGCTTCAGGTCTCTTCTTTGCCCAGCCAGCGATAGGTGATGCCGCCAATCACCGCACCCAGCAGTGGTGCCACCCAGAACATCCACAGCTGTTGAATGGCCCAGCCACCGACAATCAGTGCCGGGCCGGTGCTGCGCGCCGGGTTGACCGAGGTATTGGTGACCGGGATCGAGATCAGGTGGATCAGGGTCAGCCCCAGGCCGATAGCGATGGGGGCAAGTCCTGCCGGGGCACGCTTGTCGGTGGCTCCGAGGATGATCAGGATGAACATCGCCGTCATCACCAGTTCACAGACAAACCCGGACACCATGGAATAACCGCCGGGGGAGTGTTCGCCATAGCCGTTGGAGGCCAGGCCGCCGGCCAGGTCAAAACCGGGCTTGCCGCTGGCAATGAAATACAGCAGCGCGGCAGCAATCACCCCGCCAATCACCTGCGCAATGATGTAAGCCGGCAGCTCCTTGGCCGGAAACCGTCCGCCGACCACCAGCCCCAGCGACACTGCCGGGTTGAGGTGACAACCGGAGATATGACCAATAGCGAACGCCATGGTCAGCACCGTCAACCCAAACGCCAGGGCAACCCCCAGTAAACCGATGCCTACATCCGGGAAGGCGGCGGCCAGCACCGCACTGCCACACCCCCCCAACACCAGCCAGAACGTACCTACCAACTCTGTCGCTGAACGTTTGAATAGAGACATAGAGCGTGCCCTTTCGAGGTTTTACTGCCTATCGCATCCAGCAGATGGACTGCAGAACCATCACCAGAACCTTGGCTGAGTACAGCAGGGTTTTTTCAGAATTCCAGCCGACGGGTAAGGCAGATCGTTCCCTCGCTCTGCGTGGGAATGCCTCAATAGACGCTCTGCGTCCGCTTTTTGGACGCAGAGCGTCCCGGGCTGCATTCCCACGCAGAGCGTGGGAACGATCAGATGATGGTGAATCGAATTAATCGATTCCGACAAATCCCCCGGTCTGGTGCTGCCACAGCCGTGCATACAACCCGCCATGGGCCAGCAGTTCTGCGTGGGTGCCGGTCTCGGCGATCTTGCCGTTTTCCAGCACCACCAGGCGGTCCATCCGGGCAATGGTCGAAAGACGGTGGGCGATGGCGATCACGGTTTTGCCCTGCATCAGGGTTTCCAGGCTTTCCTGGATGGCCGCTTCCACTTCAGAATCGAGGGCTGACGTCGCCTCGTCCATGATCAGAATCGGCGCATCTTTTAGCAGCACGCGGGCAATCGCTATCCGCTGACGCTGACCGCCAGACAGTTTCACCCCCCGCTCACCCACATGCGCATCGAAACCCGTGCGGCCTTCGGCATCCGAGAGCAACGGGATGAACTCGTCGGCGCGGGCCTTGTGCACCGCTTCCCAGAGTTCGGCGTCGGTGGCGTCGGGTTTGCCGTACAGTAAATTGTCGCGGATCGAGCGGTGCAGCAGCGACGTGTCCTGAGTGATCATGCCGATACGCTCGCGCAGGCTCTCCTGGCCGACTTCAGCGATGTTCTGGCCGTCGATGAGGATTCGTCCCCCCTCCACGTCATACAGGCGCAACAGCAGGTTGACCAAGGTTGATTTGCCGGCGCCGGAGGGACCGATCAAGCCGATCTTTTCACCTGCCTTGATGTTGAGATTAAGGTCGCCGATGATCCCGCTCTTCTTGCCATAGTGGAAATCCACGTGCTCGAAACGCACTTCGCCCCGGGCGACGGCCAGTGGTTTGGCCTCGTCTCGATCCGTCACGCTGACCGGTTGAGAGATGGTCTGCAAGCCGTCCTGAACCATGCCGATGTTTTCGAAGATGCCGGTGACCACCCACATGATCCAGCCGGACATGTTGACGATGCGGATCACCAGGCCCGTGGCCAGGGCAATCGCACCGACGGTGATCAGCGACTGCGTCCACAGCCACAGGGCCAGGCCGGTGGTGGTGACGATCAGCAAACCGTTCATGCTGGTGATGACCACGTCCATGCTGGTGACAACGCGGCCGGCCAGTTGCGCCTTGACTGTCTGTTCTTCGATGGCTTCCTTGGCGTACTGCTGTTCGAAATTGGTGTGGGCGAACAGCTTCAGCGTGGTGATGTTGGTGTAGCCGTCGACGATCCGCCCCATCAGTTTGGAACGCGCATCGGAAGACACCACCGAACGCTCTTTGACCCGTGGCACGAAGTAATAGAGCGCACCCATGTACGCTGCGATCCAGCTCAGCAGCGGGATCATCAGGCGCCAGTCGGCTTCGGCAAACAACACCAGCGAACTGATCGCGTAGATCAGCACGTGCCACAGCGCGTCCACCGCTTGCACCGCCGAATCGCGCAACGAGTTACCGGTCTGCATGATGCGTTGGGCGATACGCCCGGCGAAGTCGTTCTGGAAGAAATTGAGGCTCTGTTTGAGCACGTAGCTGTGGTTCTGCCAGCGGATCATGCTGGTCATGCTGGGGCTCAGGGTCTGGTGCACCAGCAGGTCATGCAGGCCGACGAACACCGGGCGCAGGATCAGCGCCACCACCGCCATCCAGGCCAGTTCGATGCCGTGTTCCTTGAAGAAATTGACGTTGGGCGTGCCCTGGGCGAGGTCGATGATGCGGCTCAGGTAACTGAACAGCGCCACTTCGATCAGCGCGCCAAACAGGCCGACGATCAGCAGGGCGGCGAAACTCGGCCAGACCTGTTTCAGGTAATAGGTATAGAAAGGGAAAACCCGATCCGGAGGGGCTGCCGTCGGTGCATCGCGGAATACGTCGATCAGTTTTTCAAAACGGCGATAAAGCATCAGTTCTCCGCCCGCGCACGGGCTCTCCTTTGAACAATGTGAGCGGCGCCGCAGGCCGGCAGCCGCTCAAGACTTCCTGTGAAGCTTAGTCGATGACTTTGGCCGACTTGATGAGCACTGGATCGGCGGGCACGTCTTTCATGCCACCGCGCATAGTGGTTGGCGTGTTGACGATGATGTCCACCACGTCCATGCCTTTGACCACTTTGCCGAATACGGCGTAGCCGTCACCTTGGTCAAGGAAATCGTTGTCCTTGACGTTGATGAAGAACTGGCTGGTGGCCGAATCAGGTGCCGACGTACGTGCCATGGACAAGGTGCCACGAACGTTGACCAGGCCGTTCTTGTGTTCGTTTTTGATCGCGTCCTTGGTGACTTTTTGTTCCATTTGTTGGGTGAAGCCGCCGCCCTGGACCATGAAGCCCGGGATCACGCGGTGGAAAATCGTGTTGTTGTAGAAGCCGCTATTGACGTAATCAAGGAAGTTCTTGGTACTGATCGGCGCCTTGACCGGGTCCAGCTCGATTTCAATCTGGCCGTTGGTGGTGTCCAGCAACACGTGCGGCGCCTTGGCAGGGGTTGCAGCCATCAGGTTGGCAGCAAACAGTACGGAGCCGGCGACGAGGGCGATTTTTTTTAGCATGGGTCAGTGATCCTGAGTGAGGTGGTGTCGACTGCGGTGAGAAACTCGAGCAGTGTTTGGTTGAAGCGTTCGGGTTGGTCCAGCGGGGTGGCGTGACGCGAATCGGCGATCACCACCAGCCGCGCATCGGGCAGCAGTTTTACATAGGATTCTTTCAGCGCGACGGGTGTGTAATCACGGTCGGCGCTGACGATGAGGGTTGGACAGGCGACCTTCGAAAGTCGTTCCTGAACCCCCCAACCAACGATGGCATCGAAGCTGGCGAGATAAGCACGTTTGTCGTTTTTTGCCCAGCGCTCGGCCATCTTTTGACGCAAATCTGCCTGTTCCGGATTCGGGAACAACTTGCCGCCGAGGGCCTTGCCAATGGTGCCCAGGCTGAGGGCGCGCATCAGGCTCCAGCGTTTGAACCACTGCCAGTAATCGTCGCGACTGCGCAATTTGACCTGTGGCGCGCTGTTGACGATGGTCAGGCTTTTGAGCAAATGCGGTTGGTCCACGGCCAGTTGAAAACCGATCATGCCGCCCATCGAAAGCCCCACGTAGTGGACCGGGCCTAGGTTCAAATGCTCGATCAACGCAACCACGTCAGCGCTGAAACCAGCGATGCTGTAGCGCTCGCGAGGTTTGTCGGAACGGCCGTGACCACGCACATCCGGGACGATCACCCGGTGGTGCGCGGACAGTGCCGGGATCTGCATTTCCCAGTCCAGTGTGCTGGAACCCAAGCCATGGACCAATAGCAACGGCGTGCCATGGCCGTACTCCTCGTAGTGCAGGTTGCAGCCTTCGTGTTCGAAATAGGCCATGCATTCACTCCTTGTCAGGCTTGTTCAGGGGCGGCGAAAGGCGCGTCCAATGGTGCGGTGTCGAAGGTGCGCAGCAGTTCGATGAGAATCTGCGTCGCAGGTCCCAGGGGTTTGTCCTTGTTCGAATACAGGTAAAAGCTCGGGTTACGACTGCCGCCCTGATCCAACGGTAGCAGCTTGAGCGTACCTTCTTTGAGTTCCCGTTCAATCATGTGCCTGGGCAACCAGGCGAACCCCAGGCCGCTGCTGACAAACGTCGCTGCGGTGGCCAGGCTGCCGACGGTCCAGCGTTGTTCTGCACCGAGCCAGCCGACATCACGTGGCTGCTGCCGTCCGGAGTCGCGGATCACCACTTGCATCTGGCTTTCCAGGTCCTGGAAATTCAGCTCACGGTTGAGGCGGTGCAGCGCATGTTCGGGATGGGCGACCGCCACGAATTCGACATCGCTCAATTCCGCCCCCAGGTAACCGGGAATGCTGAACCCGGTGATCGCCAGGTCAGCCACGCCTTCGAGCAGGACTTCTTCTACCCCCGACAGCACCTCTTCGCGCAGACGAACCCGGCAGCCGCGGCTTTGCGGCATGAACGCGGTCAAGGCGCGGACGAGGCGGGCGCTTGGGTACGCCGCGTCGACCACCAGCCGCACTTCGGCTTCCCAACCTTGTTCCATGTGGTGGGCCAGGTCTTCCAGCTGACTGGCCTGTTTCACCAGTTGCCGCGAACGACGCAGCAACACGCCACCGGCTTCGGTCAATACGGCTTTGCGCCCATCGATGCGCAACAGCGGCACACCGAGTTGGTCCTGCATGCGTGCGACGGTGTAGCTCACCGACGATTGCGAGCGGTGCAGCGCTTCGGCGGCCTGGGCGAAACCACCGTGGTCGACCACGGCCTGCAACGTTCGCCATTGATCAAGGGTCACGCGGGGCGCTTTCATGAATAGCTCCTCTTGTCCTAAGCTGGCAGCCCTTTATGGAGACTGCTGAATGAAAAAGCTTTGTTGTGTGCTTCTGGCGATGCTGCCTTTGACGGCGTTTGCGTATCCGATAGATGTGCAGAAAAACCTCAACGGCATGAAGATCGACTACACCACCTACGACACGGATAACGACATGGGCTCCATCCGGGTGGCTAACTACGGCGACGTTGATGCGAGCTGCAAAGCGGTTTTCAGCAATGGCCCGGAAGCACCGCGTACTCGCAAGATCGATGTGCCGGCGGGAAAACACAAAGATGCCACCGCCAAGTTCACCCGCGGCATTATCAAGCTGCGTATCGAGCTGACTTGCACACCTAAATGACCTCTAATCTCTTGTGGGAGCAGGTTCACTCCCACAGGGTATGCTCAGCTTATAAACGAATTAATTGATGGGTTATAGCAGTTATTTGCGCTTTTTCATCGATATGACTCTGTTTAACCTTCACTCCATCGCCTTACAGCAYTCTCAGATGGAGCCTACATCCCATGTCACGCGTTCTGATCATCGAAAGCAGCGCCCGTCAGCAAGACTCGGTTTCCCGTCAACTGACCCAGACCTTCATCAGCCAGTGGAAAGCCGCGCATCCGGCCGACCAGATCACTGTTCGTGACTTGGCCGTCAACCCGGTTCCGCACCTGGACATCAATCTGCTGGGCGGCTGGATGAAACCTGTCGAGCAACGCAGTGACCTTGAACAGGCTTCGCTGGAGCGCTCTAACCAGTTGACCGATGAGTTGCTGGCTGCCGACGTGCTGGTCATGGCTGCACCGATGTACAACTTCGCTATCCCCAGCACGCTGAAAGCCTGGCTCGACCATGTGCTGCGTGCGGGCGTGACCTTCAAATACACCGACACCGGCCCGCAAGGTCTGCTCAGCGGCAAGCGTGCCTACGTGTTGACCGCTCGCGGCGGGATCTACGCCGGCAGCACAGCGGATCACCAGGAACCGTACCTGCGTCAGGTCATGGCGTTCATCGGTATCCATGACGTGACCTTTATTCACGCCGAAGGCATGAACCTGGGCGGCGACTTCCACGAGAAGGGCCTGAACCAGGCCAACGCCAAGCTTTCCCAAGTGGCATGACGCTTTAATCGCCAGATAATCCCTTGATGTTCAAGTGACCTGGCGCAACTCCTTCAAGGCTTTACGCGCATCGAACCTCCCTTTGCACTTATTGCTCCTGAGTGCTCTTGCCCGATTGAACGCTTAGCGAGATCGGGTTTTTTTTGCCTGCGATTTCATCAACACCCCAAATCCCCTGTGGGAGCGAGCCTGCTCGCGATAGCTATGTCACAGTCAATATTGATTGATATTGGCTGACCCACCGCCATCGCGAGCAGGCTCACTCCCACAAGGTTTCGCATTGCCGGTCGTTCGCGAAAACAGATAAAACCCGCTATCGTCGCCGCCATTCAAAACGAGGCGAGCATGGGCTATCTACTTTTTGTCACGCTGATCCAGGCGTTTTCCTTCAGTTTGATCGGCGAATACCTGGCCGGTCATGTCGACAGTTACTTCGCGGTACTTGTGCGCGTGGTGCTGGCGGGGCTGGTGTTCATTCCGCTGACGCGCTGGCGTTCGGTGGAGCCTGCGTTCATGCGCGGCATGCTGCTGATCGGCGCGTTGCAGTTCGGTGTGACGTACGTGTGCCTGTACCTGAGCTTCCGGGTGCTGACGGTGCCKGAGGTGCTGCTGTTCACCATCCTCACGCCGTTGCATGTGACCTTGATCGAAGATGCGCTGAACCGGCGTTTCAATCCGTGGGCATTGATTGCTGCGGTGGTGGCGGTGATGGGGGCGGCAGTGATTCGCTACGACCGGATCAACCCGGATTTCTTCATGGGGTTCCTGCTGCTGCAACTCGCCAACTTCACCTACGCCGCCGGGCAGGTGCTTTATAAGCATCTGGTGGCGCGCCATCCGAGCGATCTGCCGCACTACCGCCGATTCGGCTACTTCTATCTCGGTGCATTGGCGGTGGCCTTGCCGGCGTTCCTGCTGTTCGGCAAACAGAACTTCCTGCCCGAAGCGCCGCTGCAATGGGGCGTGTTGGTATTCCTCGGTTTGGTCTCGACCGCGTTGGGCTTGTATTGGTGGAACAAAGGCGCGTGCATGGTGAACGGCGGGACGCTGGCGGTGATGAACAACCTGCATGTGCCCGTGGGCTTGCTGATCAATCTGCTGATCTGGAATCAGCATGAGGAGTTGGGGCGACTGTTCCTCGGTGGGTCGGTGATTTTGATGGCGGTCTGGATCAGTCGGTTGGGTATCAGGCGCGCACCAAAACTAGTGTAGGCGCTGCTGCAGTTGCAGCGGATGGGCCAGCAGGCAGAGGTCTAGCTGGCCAGCCATGGAGAAGTGAACTAAGGGAATGCCCGCATGAAAACTGCGTACAAAAAAATAGCGTTGGCTGTCTGCTTGAGTGCTGGCTTGACGGGGCCGGACGTTGAAGCCGAAGAGCCACCACCTACAAAAGACTGGAAAAATATAACCATCAATGATCTTTCTGTCATGCGACAACTGATAGTCAGTTCACATCCAGGCGCTATTGATAGCAGTAATGAGGCTTTTACAGATTGGGTGGAGCGGGGTTATTTGGAAGCAAGTCAGCTGTCCGAACGCGTCAGCTCAAGGAAAGACTCTCAAGCCGTGCTGAATTTTTATATTGCGGGCTTCAAGGATGGACACGTAGGGCTGAATCAACCTGGTCAAGGAAACTCTTCCTGGGCAGGTTTCATTTTGGATGGGCAAGGTCAGAGTTTTGTCGTAAAACACGTCGCAAAAAACTGGCCTGTGCCGTTACCGCCGATTGATTCCAGGGTTATATCATGTGACAACAAATCAGTCCGCGAGATACTGGAGAGAGAACTATCCCCCTATTTGGATCGTAGGCTCGAACTAAAGTCGACCTGGCTACATTTAGC
>NZ_JBFUKU010000052.1:0-26490 GCF_056400685.1 Pseudomonas sp. P5_A12
GCTGCGCAGCAGTCGTAAAACCTGAGTTTGCGGTCTTCCTGAAACACCGCATCGTCTGATTGCACGACTGCTTCGCAGCCGAACGCAGGCYTCGCCAGCTGCTACGGATCGCGTAATGGCTTAACTGATCGGCATTAAGCCATGGGCTGCGATTTTTTTTGTGCCTGCAAAACATTCAGGCACAAAAAAGCCCCGCTTTTAAGGGCGGGGCTTTTTACTAAAGCAAGTACAAGTTAGATAACTTGAACTTCTTCAGCTTGCATGCCTTTCTGACCGCGGGTAGCGATGAAAGAAACCTGTTGGCCTTCTTTCAGGCTTTTGAAGCCGTCGGATTGGATAGCTTTGAAGTGAACGAACAGGTCGTCACCGGATTGTGGAGTGATGAAGCCGAAGCCTTTTTCATCGTTGAACCACTTAACGGTACCGGTTTGGCGATTAGACATGGTGTAACTCCTTGAACAAAGATAACTGCGACTCAGGAAGAACCCTGGCCGAGACTGAGTGCAAAGAGCAGGAAAAATTCTTGTAGATGGTTGGATCGAAATTCAACATATCGTGTAGAGATTCTCAGTGACACAAGCAGCACAGTGGCGCCACCTTAACCCTTTTTACCGAACGTGCCAATGCTTCTTGCGAAGGTTTCTCTGAATTCAGGACTGACGGTCAATCGAATTTGCGCAAAGGCCCCGAATTCACGGGGGATCCGGGAGAATTGTGCCCCCGGACTTTGAACCCGGAGCGCGCGCCCGGTAAGATGCCGGACAGAATTTTTCCACCTCGCTATTCAGGACACCCGCCATGAGCATCAAATCGGACAAGTGGATTCGCCGCATGGCGCAAGAGCACGGCATGATCGAACCCTTCGTTGAGCGCCAGGTGCGCGGCGAAGGCGCCGAGCGCGTGATTTCCTACGGTGTTTCGAGCTATGGCTACGACGTGCGCTGCGCCGATGAATTCAAGGTGTTCACCAACATCAATTCGGCAACCGTTGATCCGAAGAATTTCGACGAGAAGAGCTTCGTCGACGTTAAAAGCGATGTTTGCATCATTCCACCCAACTCTTTCGCCCTGGCCCGTACCGTGGAGTTCTTCCGCATTCCGCGCAACGTGTTGACCATATGCCTGGGTAAAAGCACCTACGCGCGCTGCGGCATTATCGTCAACGTGACGCCGCTTGAGCCTGAGTGGGAAGGGCATGTAACGCTGGAGTTCTCCAACACCACGACGCTGCCGGCGAAAATCTACGCCAACGAAGGCGTCGCACAGATGCTGTTCTTCGAATCCGACGAAGAGTGCGAAGTGTCCTATAAGGACCGTGGCGGCAAGTATCAGGGCCAGCTCGGCGTCACCCTGCCGCGCACCTGATCCGTTCATCTGGCCAGACAGCGGGAATTCTTGAGCGGGTAGACACTCTATGGGGTGTACTGCCCGGTTCGCGCACAGCGGACGGGGCCTTCGCTCAGGAGTGCTTTATGAAGATCGATCCGCGAATAAGTGCCGAACTGGCAAGGCTTGAGCCCAATCAGGTTGGCGTTTTGGCCTGGTCCTTGTTGGCACATCCGCCCRTCAGCATGGCGGGGGGCATCCCCGGTCAACCAGACCCTGATACCCCGAACGAACAGCCAACGGAGCCCGGTGAACCGACCTTGCCGGATGAGCCGCCTCCGGCGCCAGTAGCCTGATCTGTCGCCAAAAAAAATGGCCAGTCAGCTGATGTCTGCAAAGACGTCAGCTGTCTGGCCATTTTTTTGGGGCGGGTTTATTTCAGGTTGCCGCTCAGGAACTGCTGCAGCCGTTCACTCTTCGGGTTGCCCAGCACGTCTTCCGGCGCGCCTTCTTCTTCCACCAGCCCTTTGTGCAGGAACAGCACCTGGTTGGAGACTTTGCGGGCGAAGCTCATTTCGTGCGTCACCATGATCATGGTCCGGCCTTCTTCGGCCAGGCCCTGGATCACTCGCAATACTTCACCTACCAGTTCCGGGTCGAGCGCCGACGTCGGTTCGTCAAACAGCATGACTTCCGGTTCCATGGCCAGCGCCCGGGCAATGGCGACCCGCTGTTGCTGGCCGCCGGACAGGAACGCCGGGTATTGGTCGGCGACGCGCGCGGCCAGGCCGACCTTGTCCAGATAGCGCCGGGCGCGGTCTTCGGCCTCTTCCTTGCTGCAACCCAACACCCGGCGCGGGGCCATGGTGATGTTTTCCAGCACGGTCATGTGGCTCCACAGGTTGAAGTGCTGGAACACCATGGCCAGGCGGGTGCGGATCCGTTGCAGTTCATTAGCGTCGGCCACGTGCATGCCATGACGATCCTTGATCATGCGGATGTTCTGCCCGTCGAGGGTCATGGCGCCGTCGTTGGGTTGTTCGAGAAAGTTGATGCAGCGCAGAAAGGTACTTTTGCCCGAGCCGCTGGCGCCGATCAGGCTGATGACGTCACCGGTCTTGGCCTTGAGCGAAACGCCTTTGAGGACTTCATGATCGCCATAGCTTTTATGCAGGCCTTCGATGGTCAGTTTGTACATGGGGCATGCATCCTCAAGGCGAAAGTAGGTAGCCGCTGCGATAGGCTTCGGCGCCCGCGACGTGCGCGATCACCATGCCGGCAGTGGCCATGCGCCGTAGCGAGCGGGCGTACATCAGCCCGGCGGCGGTGCAATGAACGGGGGTGACGCGATCATTGATCGGGTCAATGATTTCGGCGATCAGTTGCCCGGCTTCCAGGTACTCCCCCGGCAGCGCGGTGAACACCAGCAAGCCACCGACAGGAGTGGCTACAGGTTCCACGCCCGCCAGCGGCGTGGCCGGGTAGGGTAGCTCGGGCAGGGGCACCGGTTCGCCGGCAATGGCGCCGAAGTGAATCAGGTAATCGATCAGCGCCTGGCAATCGAGGCTGGCCAGCGGATGATTGACGTCACCCTGGCCGCGCAATTCGACCGTCACCGAAAAGCTGCCCAGCGGAATGTCGAAGTGTTCGCCGAAGCGCTCCTTCAACTGCCACCAGAGCAGGGTGAAGCATTCATCGAATGATTGGCCGCCGGAGTCGGTAGCCAGCAAGCTCGCCTCGGCACCGATGTATCGCGCCAGGGGCTCGACCTGTGGCCAGGCTTCCGGCGTGGTGTAAAGGTGCGCAACGGCTTCGAAATCGCAATGCAGGTCCAGCACCATGTCCGCATCGCAGGCCAGGCGTTGCAGGGTCAGGCGCTGGGATTGCAGTTGGGTGCTGGCGGTTTGCTTGGCCAAGGCATTGCACAAACTGTCGCGGATCAGCCCTAGGTTGCGCTGCGGATCGTCACCGAGTTGGCCTTCGATCTCATTGCCGACCGCTTCGCTCACATCGACGAACCAGCGATTGAAGTTTTGGCCGCTTTCGAGCTCGAAGCGACCCAGCGGAACCTCCAGCAACACTTGTTCCAGGCCCACCGGGTTGGCGACCGGCACCAGCACGATTTCGCTGCGCAGCCGGCCGGCGGCTTCGAGTTCGGCCAGGCGCTGCTTGAGGTGCCAGGCCACCAGCATGCCGGGCATTTCATCGGCGTGCAGGGACGACTGGATGTAAATCTTGCCTTTGGCCGATGTCGGGCCGAAGTGGAAGCTGTGAATTTGTCGTGCGGTCCCCGGCAGTGGGGCCAGCAGGTCATGAATCTGGTGGCGCATGTTTCTTTATTCCTAAAGCGGGTCCTAGTGAGTCGGCCCGAGGAAGGCCAGCCATCGCCGTTCGGCGAGACGGAACAGGCCGACCAGCGCAAAGGTCACAGTCAGGTAGATCAGTGCGGCAATGCCGAACGACTGAAAGGTCAGGAAGGTCGCCGAGTTGGCGTCACGAGCGACTTTCAAGACGTCCGGAATGGTCGCGGTGAACGCCACGGTGGTCGAGTGCAGCATCAGAATCACTTCGTTGCTGTAATACGGCAACGAGCGACGCAGGGCCGACGGCATGATGACGTAGGCATACAGCTTCCAGCCGGTCAGGCCATACGCCTTGGCGGCTTCGACTTCACCGTGGTTCATGCTGCGAATCGCCCCGGCGAAAATCTCCGTGGTGTAGGCGCAGGTGTTCAGGGCGAAGGCGAGGATGGTGCAGTTCATCGCATCGCGAAAGAACGCATCCAGCACCGGTTGGGCGCGAATGGCCGCCAGGCTATAAATCCCGGTGTAGCAAATCAGCAGCTGAATATAGAGCGGCGTACCCCGAAACAGATAGGTGTAGAACTGCACCGGCCAACGGATGTAGAAGTGCGGCGACACCCGAGCGATGGACAGCGGGATCGACACCAGGAAACCGATGACGATCGAGGCGGTCAGGAGCCACAGGGTCATGGCCAGGCCGGTGATGTTGTTGCCGTCGGTATAAAGGAAGGGTTTCCAGTACTCCTGCAAGAGTTCGATCATCGTACGGCCTCCCGGGAACCGGCGGCGTAACGGCGTTCGAGCCAGCGCAAGACGAAGTTGGAGGCGCTGGTGATCAGCAGGTATATCACCGCGGCCACCACCAGGAAATAGAACAGTTGATAGGTGCTTTTGCCGGCGTCCTGAGCGGCCTTGACCAGGTCGGCGAGGCCGATGATCGACACCAGCGCAGTGGCCTTGAGCATCACCATCCAGTTATTGCCGATACCCGGCAGGGCAAAGCGCATCATTTGCGGGAACACCACGATCCAGAAACGCTGGCCACGCTTGAGGCCATAAGCGGTTGCGGCTTCGACCTGGCCACGCGGGACTGCGAGGATCGCGCCACGGAAGGTCTCGGTGAAGTACGCGCCATAGATGAAGCCCAGGGTGATGACCCCGGCGCTGAACGGGTTGATCTCGATGTATTCCCATTCCATGAAGTCGGTGAACGACGTCAGCCAGGTTTGCAGGCTGTAGAAGATCAACAGCATCAGCACCAGGTCCGGCACGCCGCGAATCAGCGTGGTGTAGACCTGCGCCGGCACGCGCACCAGTTTGACTTTGGACAGTTTGGCACTGGCGCCCAGCAAGCCGAGCAAGACGGCCACCAAGAGCGACAACGCCGATAATTTGATGGTCATCCAGGTGCCTTCCATCAGCAACGGACCGAAGCCCTTGAGGCTGAAGGCAGAGAGCCCCAGATTTTGTAATAGGTTTTCGAACATAAATCAGCAACCTGATCGGATAAAAAAAGCGCCCATCGCGAGATGGGCGCCGGGCATTATTTGCCGCTGTACAGGTTCAGATCGCCAAAGTGTTTCTTTTGAATCTCGGCGTATTTGCCGTCATCGTGTAACGCTTTGATACCTTTATCCAAAAGCGCTTTCAGCTCGGTGTTACCTTTCTTAATACCGACAGCCGTTTTGGCCGGCAGCAAAGCGTTGTCGACTGGCTTGCTGACATCGTAATCGGCACCCTGTGGCGACTTCAGGAAGCCCAGTTCGGCTTGCAGCATGTCCTGAATCCCTGCGTCGAGACGACCGGAAGTCAAGTCGGCATAGACCTGGTCCTGGTTGGCGTAGGCCTGGGTTTTAACGCCGGCCTTGTCCAGTACGGCTTTGGCATAGGCCTCCTGGATGGTGCCTTGTTCGTAGCCGACGGTCTTGCCCTTGAGCGAGGCGACGTCTTCAGTCACGCCAGAACCTTTTTTGAACACGTAGGCGGTCGGGCCGGAGAACAGCTCGCTGGAGAAGTCGATGACTTTTTCGCGGGCTTCGGTGACGGTCATCGAAGAGATCACACCGTCGAATTTATTGGCCTTGAGGCCCGGAATCATGCCGTCGAAATCGCTTTCGACCCATTTGCACTTGACCTTCAGCTCGGCGCAAATCGCGTTCCCCAGATCGATGTCAAAGCCTACCAGGCTACCGTCGGCCGCTTTGGACTCGAAGGGTGCGTAGGAAGGGTCAACGCCAAAACGCAATTCTTTGTATTCCTTGGCCAGTGCGGAGCCCGCAGCCATGCACAATGCGAGTGCAGAAAAGGTCAGCAATGCTTTTTTCATTATTCAATCCCTAAGAACCAATATGAGCGCTTGTGGCGCAGAATTATTGTTACTGGAAAGCGTAAGACCTGATGAAAGTAGCAATTTCCGAACCAGAGTCCCGAACAAGCGTTTTAAAAGGTCATACAAGAAATGACGGCGCAAGGATTGTGCACGAAAACGGGCGCTGTGGAAGTGCCGCACCAAGATGGATCAGGCCTCCACAAATTAATGTAGGGGAATGGGGTCAGCTCAGTAAGTTCTGCAATGTGCCGAGGTCATCAGCCTCTTCAACCGACTTGTCCTGACGCCAGCGCAGCATCCGCGGAAAACGCACGGCGATCCCGCTCTTGTGGCGTTTTGACAGGGCAATACCTTCGAATCCCAATTCAAAGACCAGGCTCGGTTTCACGCTGCTGACCGGGCCGAATTTTTCCACGGTGGTTTTGCGCACGATGTTGTCGACCTGACGGATCTCTTCATCCGTCAGCCCGGAATAGGCCTTGGCGAAGGGCACCAGGTTGCGTTCGCTGGCATCGGGCGGCGCGTCCCACACCGCGAAGGTGTAATCGCTGTAGAGACTGGCCCGTCTGCCGTGGCCGCGTTGCGCATAGATCAGCACCGCGTCGATGCTGAACGGGTCGACTTTCCATTTCCACCACACGCCCATGTCCTTGGTTCGGCCGACGCCGTAAAGCGCATCCCGGGCCTTGAGCATCATGCCTTCGACGCCGAGACGGCGGGAGGCTTCCCGTTGGCGGGCGAGGTCGAACCAGTTTTCACCGGTAAGCACTGGTGAGGCGAGTAACGCCGGGCTGTTACAGGTGGCGACGACGGTTTCCAGCTGCGTGCGACGCGTGGCCTGCGGTTGATTGCGCCAGTCGGCGCCTTGCCACTCCAGCAGGTCGTAGGCGAGGACCACTACGGGCACATCGTCGAGGATTTTTTTGCTCAGGACTTTGCGTCCGATTCGCTGTTGCAACAGGGCGAACGGTTGCACGGCAGGCGTGGCAGGCGTGGCAGATACGGTTGGGTCAAATGCATTCTCTGTGTCGGGTCGGGAGGTTTTCCAGACAACGATTTCGCCGTCGATCACGGTGCCGTCGGGCAAACCGTGTACCAGTTGCCCGAGTTCGGGGAAGCGCTCGGTCACCAACTCTTCACCCCGCGACCAGATCCACAGTCGCCCGTCGCGCTTGACCACTTGGGCGCGGATACCATCCCATTTCCATTCCACCAGCCATTGGCTCGTGGGGCCGAGCAGCGCTTCGAATTGCTCGACCGGTTGCGACATCGCATGCGCCAGGAAAAACGGATACGGCTGCGCTCCACGCTGGGCGTGTTCATCACTGGATTCAGCCGCGATCAATTTCAGATAACTGGCAGCGCTCGGCCGATGGAACAGGTCGGTGTAACCCACCATTCGCTGGGCCACGCGCTTGCTGTCGAGCCCGGCCATGGCCGCCAGGGCGCGGGTCACCAGCAGCTTGGAGACGCCCACACGAAAACTGCCGGTGATCAGTTTTATGCAGAGCATCAGACTGGTGCGGTCCAGGTGAGACCAGAGGCTGGGCAATTGTTCGGCAAGCACTTCGGGGGACTCGCCGCGCAAGGGCAGCAGCTTGTCTTCAATCCATGTCGCCAATCCATCGGTGGAGCGGTGCGGTGATTCGGGCAGCACCAGTGAGATGGTTTCTGCCAGATCGCCCACTGCCTGATAACTCTCTTCGAACAGCCAGGGTTGAAGGCCTGAAAACTCAACGGCCAGCTCTCGCAGCACGCGCACGGGCACCAGTTGCCGGGGCCGCCCACCGGACAAAAAATAAACCGCCCACGCGGCATCTTGCGGCGCGGCCTGCGCAAAGTAATGTTGCATGGCGGCCAGTTTGGCGTTGCTCGACGTGGTGGCGTCGAGTTCGGCATACAGCTCGGCGAACGCCTTCATGGCAACACCTTGTCTGGCACGGGGTCGACCCTGGCGTTGTCTTCCTCGTCGTCGCCGTATTCGGTGTTGAAGCTTTGTGCATCAAGACCCTGTTCACGCAGATGGCGCACCAGGACGGCGACCGAACCGTGGGTCACCATTACCCGCGCGGCGCCGGTTTGTTCAATGGCCCAGAGCAGGCCCGGCCAATCGGCATGGTCGGACAACACAAATCCCCGGTCGACACCGCGCCGACGACGGGTGCCGCGCAAGCGCATCCAGCCGCTGGCGAAGCCGTCACTGTACTCGCCGAAACGGCGCATCCAGGTACTGCCGCCCGCTGACGGCGGCGCGATGACCAGCGCTTTGCGCATCATCGGGTCATTTTTTTGAACGTCACCGGCATAGATCGTTGGCGGTAAGTAAACGCCGCTTTGGCGATACACCTGGTTGAGTGGTTCTACGGCGCCGTGCACCAGAATGGGGCCGAGGGTGGCGTCGATACCGTGGAGAATTCGCTGCGCCTTGCCGAACGAGTAGCAGAACAGCACGCTGGCCATGTCGGCGGCGGCGTTGGCTTGCCACCACTGATTGATCTCGGTAAATACCTGTGCCTGAGGTTGCCAGCGATAAATCGGCAGGCCGAAGGTCGATTCGGTGATGAAGGTGTGGCACCGCACCGGTTCGAAGGGCGCACAGGTGCCGTCGGCTTCGGTCTTGTAATCCCCGGAGGCGACCCAGACTTCGCCGCCGTATGCCAGTCGCACCTGGGCCGAGCCGAGCACATGGCCGGCGGGGTGAAAACTGACAGTGACGCCGTGATGCTTGAGGGGCGTACCGTACGGCAGGGTTTGCAGGTTGATGTCTGCACCGAGGCGAGCACGGAGGATGCCTTCGCCGGCTGATGCCGCCAGATAGTGTTGATTACCGCTGCGGGCATGATCGCTGTGAGCGTGGGTGATGACCGAGCGCTCGACGGGCCGCCACGGGTCGATATAGAAATCCCCGGCCGGGCAATACAGACCTTCAGGACGCGCGATAACAAGATCCATGTTGTTGCCAGGATGGAGGGACTTGTTAGGTATGAGGCAGGCGTGAAGCCAGAAGTTCTATCGAGATGTCATGGAGCGATGACTTTCCCCTGTGGGAGCGAGCTTGCTCGCGATAGCGGTGTGTCAGTCACCAGAAAGGTCGACTGGCAGGGCCTCATCGCGAGCAAGCTCGCTCCCACATTTGTTCGGTGGTGAGCTTACTTGGCGGGTGCCAGGGTCAATTGCGTCTTGCCGTACACCTTGTCAAAGTTCTGCGGCTGCATCGGCAAGCTCATGTATTGTCCTTTGAGCCAAGGCTCGATGCTGTTGAGGTAATTCGGGCTGGCAGGGTTGCCCGACTGACCGGTGCTGTTCTGGCCCATCAGCGGCTCGGCCTGGCCGAAGTCGACGATAAAGCGCATGGCCGGCGCCAGTGTGGTGTTGAAGTCCTGACCCCAGGCGAAGGCCGCCGTGTTCAGCGTGGTGTGGTCGCCGCCCGCCGCGACTGGCCCGCGAACGGTCTGACCGTTGGCGTTTTTCCATTCGTAGCGGTGCAGTTTGCCCCACTGCCAGGCTTTGTGATCGCCGCCCAACTGACTGTCGCCGGCGCTGATCGCCGCTGCCAGACTACGAGCGAGGATCGCTGTCTTGTCCTCTTTCTGAGGTGTGCGAGCGTCATCCCAGAACGGGCTGTCTTCGCGCCCCAGCAGATGATCGGCCTGAGCGGCGTAGGACAACTTGCCGTTGGCCACAAAGGCTTTCCACGCCGGGCTGCTTTGCGGGCCGAGTTCGTCGAGGAAGATTTGTTTCATGCTTTCCTGCAGAAACAATTCATACATCGCTGCATCGGCGGAAGTCGCGGCGAGCTTGCCGTCGAACGCCATCAGGCGCGTATATGCCTCGCGCGCCTGGCCACGCTCTGCCACCGGCAACGCTTCAATCGCCTGCTTGAGTGGCTGGGCCATGCCCGGTGCTTCGAACATTTTCTTCAGTTTGGCGGCGAAAGTGGTGGTCTGGTCATACTGCATCGCAATCACGCTGCGCGCGTCGTGTTTGCCCGCACCCGCCAGTTCAGCCAGGCGCTCGCCACGCTCCGGTGCCGCCCAGGAATTGGACAATTGCATGCCGTAGCCATGGGGAATGACGCGCTGGTTGGCGGTGCCGAGCCAGCCTTGGGCCGGGTCTTGGTCGTAGGGGTGCAGCATCGGCTCGGCGTAACCGTCCCAATCGTAGCGACCTTCCCAGCCCGGTGATGGCAGCAGGCCTTCGCCTTCGCGGCGGTTCGGATAGCGGCCGGTGACCTGCCAGGCGATGTTGCTGGCGTCGGCGAAGACCAGGTTCAGTGCGATGGCGCGGATTTCGCGGCTGGCGTCCGAGGCTTTCTCGACGGTCTGGGCCCGGGACAGGTCGAAAAACGCGTCCAGGGATTTGTCGTCGGTGAAGTTCGGCATTTGCAGGGCCAGGCCGAAACCGTTCGCCAGTGTCGTGCCTTGGGCACTGTTGAGCAGCGGGCCGTGACGGGTTTCGTACACCGCTTCGCGAATTGGCCGCTGGCCTTTGACGAAGTAGGTTTCATTGCGCACGACGGCGGGCTGCCATTTGCCGGCCACTTCGTATGTGAGGCCGTTGCCCTGGCGTTGGATTTTTTCCAGGAACAGGTCCTGGTTGTCACCCCTGACCGCGGTCATGCTCCAGGCCACTTTGCCGTTGAAACCACCGAGCACCATTGGTAAACCGGCAATGGTCACGCCCGAGGCTTGATATTTCGGCGCACGGATCTGCACGTAGCTGAACAACGACGGCACACCGAGCGAGCCATCACTGTCGCTGGCCAGCAGGCTTTTGCCACTGCGGCTGCGTTGCGGGCCGATCGCCCAGTTGGTCGACGAGCTGGCGGCCAACAGATTCAGGTCGGACAGTTGGCCCGTGGCCTTGTTGATCTCGGCCAAGCCCGGGATAGCCCCGTTGAGCTTGATGCCTTGTAGTTTCTCGGCTTCAGCCAGCGGCAGTTTTTCGTCGGGCGCAGACGGCGTCAGCCAGGCGAGTTTGTCGGTGGTGACGGTCTGGGCCAGCATCAGCGAGGAAATTTCTTCCGGCAGGTTGGCTGATTGGCTGAAGTTCAGCAGGCAGAAAATCAGCGCCGAATCTTCCGGTTTCCAGTATTCCGGTTTGTAACCGGTGGCTGCGAGGTCCGCCGGCAGCTTGTCGCGGTAGCGGAACAGGTAGGCGTTGACGCCGCGAGCATAGACTTCGAAGAAGCGTTTGAGGCGCGGCGAAGAGGCTCTATACAGCTCGCCCGCGCTTTTTTTCAGGTTGACCGCGCGCATATAGCGGTCGGCGTCCAGTAAATCGGCGCCGGACATTTCCGCCAGACGTCCTTCGGCCAACAGGCGCAAAGTCACCATTTGCGTGATGCGGTCGCTGGCGTGGACGTAACCCAAGGCGAACAACGTGTCGTGGAAGCTGTTGCCTTCGATCAACGGCATGCCCATGGCATTGCGACGCACCGAAACGTTCTGCGCCAAGCCCTTGAGCGGCTGTACACCGGAGGTCGGCGGGAGGGTGTCCTGAGCGTTCATGGTCTGACAACCGGTCAGACTCAAAACACTGGCCACTGCTGCGGCAACGCCGAACCGGGGAAGAAAATGTGTAAGGGCTGGCGAGGCCATGGTAAAGCTCCTGCGGGGGTAGAGGCGCAATAAAGGCGCTACGTTAGTGAGCAGGAGGAGGGCGCGCAAGCGGCGAGTGGGTTATTTATTTACGAAGATCGTTCCCAGCATTCTATGGCTTGCCTGATAGAGGCGGTGATGCTCAAGTGCGTAAAACTCAACGACCCTGCATGAGAGAAACCGGCATGGAGCTCAAGACCCACGCAGCGCTGATCATCATTGATCAACAAAAAGGCATTCTGCATCCCCGACTTGGTCGCCGAAATAATCCACAGGCCGAGGAACGAATCCTTGATTTGTTGGCGTTTTGGCGTCGAACCGGGCGGCCGGTGATTCATGTGCAGCACCTGTCCCGCTTACCGGACTCTGTGTTCTGGCCGCAGCAACCAGGCGTGGAATTTCAGCAACGGTTTGAGCCAATGACTGGCGAGCAGCTGATTCAGAAACAGGTCCCGGATGCCTTTTGTGGGACTGGGCTGGAGGCACGTTTGCGAGAAGCGGGAATTGATCAATTGGTGATTGTTGGTGTGGCAACCAACAACTCGGTGGAGTCCACGGCGCGAACGGCCGGAAACCTGGGGTTTGAAACATGGTTGGCGGAGGATGCGTGCTTTACCTTCGACAAGACGGATTATTTTGGTAATGCCCGTTCGGCCGAGGACGTGCATGCGATGTCGCTGGGGAATTTGCACGGGGAATATGCGACGGTTGTGAGCACTGCGCAGATCCTGAGTTGATGTGACTTTAAGTCAGTCATCGCGAGCAGGCTCGCTCCTGCATTCGATCGCATTCTTCCTGGAAGAACTCGGTTGAATGTGGGAGCGAGCCTGCTCGCGAAGGCGATTCAACTGGCGAAAAATATTTTCGCCCGAAGTATCAAGCGCCGTGGCACTTCTTGAATTTCTTGCCGTTGCCGCATGGGCAAGGGTCGTTGCGGCCGACGTCTTTCAGGGCGTTGCGCACCGGTTCCTGAGGGGCGTGGCCGCAGTTCGGGCCGTGAACATGGCCATGGTCGTGATCATGGTGGTCGTGATGGTCATGATCGTGGTTGCAGTCAGGGCCATGGACGTGGGGTTGCTGGGTCATTGGATGTGCTCCGGAATTAAATCGGCGGCGATTATCACGCCATTGCGCGCCAGGTGCACGTCATGTGGGTTGAAAAAACCGGTTTTCAGTTCACCTTCCAGACGATAGGGAATGGGTTGATCGGGTTTTTTCAGCATTTTCATCAGGTCTCGTACCTTGGGCCACAGGTTGGTACGGATCGGCACTTTTACATAGGCGCTGTGCTTGGGGCTGATCGTGAACCAGTTGTCGTACTCGCCTTCGGTCAGCAGAATGTTACCCAAGTGAATCCGGTATTCGAGGCTGCGCACGGTCAGTTCGCTGTCGTTGGGGTTGTCGATGCGAAAGTGCAGGAGAAATTTCTGTTCCAGCAATTTCGCCCGCACGACTTCAACCTTGACCAGATGCACCTCGGGGTCCGGCTCATCGTCATTGAACCAGGACGCACAGCCGGTGAGCCCCAAAAACAGCAGCAGGCCGAGCAGATAAAGTGCGTGTCGCCGGGTGATCATGGTCGTGTATCTCCCTTGAACCTGTAGCAGCTGCCGGAGGCTGCTACGAAGTGCTCAACTACTGAAGTACCCCGCACAACACTTCTTGAATTTCTGACCGCTGGCGCACGGGCAAGCGTCATTGCGTCCGGCCTTGAGTTGCACGGTGGGGTCGATGAAGTACCAGTGGCCGGCGTTCTGCACGAATGACGAGCGCTCGCGGTGGCTGTGTTCGCCGCTGCCATCGTGCCAGCGCGCGGTAAAGGTCACGAAGGCGTGTTCCGGCTGGCCGCCAAAGACTTCGGAGCTTTCGACTTCCAGCCCCAGCCACGTGCTTTGCGCACTCCAGTCGCTGATGGACTGACGATTCAGGCCGGCCTGTTGCGCAGGCAGTGTGGTCGCCACCAGATAGTCGATCAGCCCCAGCACGTAGGCGCTGTAGCGCGAACGCATCAAGGCTTCGGCACATGGCGCCGGATGCCCGGCATGGTAATGACCGCAACAGGCATCGAGCAGGGTGCCGCTGCCACAAGGGCAAATGGATGTACTCATTGCATTACCACCAATATTTCCCGAAGTTTTCCGGATTGGCCCAAAAGCGTGAGTTGAGCCAGTCGGGTACTTGCTTGTATTCAAGCAGATCATAGGTGAACAGGGTCAACACCTGCTCGTCGCGCTGGAAGCGCTCGCTCGCTTGCAGGGCCAGGGAGAAAAAATCCGTCTCCTGCCAGCCACTGGCCGACAAGTCCGCCAGCACGGCAATGCGGCTGGCGTTGAGGTTGCGGATCCCGCCGAGCAGGTTAAGGCCATCGCGCTTGGGCAGATGTTCGAGGCAATCGACCGCCAGCGCCAGGTCAAACCGGCGCGCCGCCAGGTCCTCCGGCAACGGCCCCGGTGCCGCATGGGCCACACACGTATCCGGGTGGGCAAGCTTGAATGCCTCCAGCGCGGGGAACTCACTGGCGCCAATCAGCAAGAGCTGCGCGGGGGCATAACGGTCCAGCAACGCAGCCAACGCCTGCTGCGGCGTGCGCGAAGAAATACCTGCAATCATCAAAGATCCTCAATCAGAGCGCCAAGACTAGCCTGCCTGAACGTGCGGGCCTAGCGCAGGTTTACAGCAAATACGCCAATCCGTGGTGAACACAATTAAAACAGCCGTGGCCTGTTGCTGGCGCAGATTAATACTCGGGTCTTTACTACCAGAATCGGTTCTAAGCCGATCCCTCAGGAGAAAACTAGATGAGCATAGTTCGGACAGCATTACCCTTGGTTCTGCTAACCAGTGTGTTGACTGGTTGCGCAGGTTTGCAGAAAACCGACTGGCCGACTTGTGCGTTGGTCGGTGGTGTCGTGGGTGCGGGTCTCGGCGCGACCGAGAGCGCGGCATGGGCAGGCTATGGTGCGCTGCTTGTCGGTGGCACGGCCGCGGCCTATTGCTGGGTACACGGTGATGGCGACGAAGATGGCGATGGTGTACCGGATAGCCGCGACAAGTGCCCAGGCACACCTCACGGCGTGCATGTCGATGCCAACGGTTGCCCTCCACCTGCGCCAGTGGTCGAAGAGGCTGTTGTGGTCAAGGAAGAAACGATCGTCATCCGCGATGTTCACTTCCAGTTTGACAAAGCTACGCTCACCGAGTCCGACAAAGAGGTACTCGACAAAGTTGCCACGCGCTTGAAAGGGGAAGCATCTACTGCTCAATTGACCGTTACCGGTTATACCGACAGCGTGGGCAGCGACGCCTACAACCAGAAACTGTCGGATAGACGCGCTCACTCGGTGGTTGAATACCTCATCCAGGAAGGCGTGCCACGCAGCAGCTTCGTGTCTGTGGTCGGTGCGGGTGAAAGCAATCCGGTCGCCGATAACAGCACCGCTGACGGCCGCGCGCAGAACCGTCGTACGGAAATCCATATCAAACGCTAAGTCCCTTCCGCTCTGCGGCTTGTGCAGTCGCGGATGCGGGTCATTACTCCTGTGTAACCGGTATAGGCCGGTTACACAGGCGCTTTCAACATGAGCGTTCTCACAAGAACCGTCTTGTCGGTTCTGCTGCTTGGCAGCCTGTTGACGGTTGCGCAACTCACAGTGATGGCACTGCCCCTCTCAATCAAGAAAACTGGCCGATCTGCAGCGTCATTGGCGGTCTGGTGGGCGGAGGTTTGGGCGCCATCGAAAGTGGTGCATGGGCGGCCGGAGGCGCATAGCTCGGAATCTTGGCCGGTGGCTTGATTTGTTACGCCCAGGATGGCGATCAAGACGGCGATGGTGTCTTTCGCAGCGTCGTGCCAACAGCGTGGCGGACTACCTGTTGAGTCAGGGCGTGGCGCCGAATAAAGTCGCCAGTGAAGGCAAAGGCGAAAGTGAGCCTGTGGCTGATAACGATACCGAAGAAGGGCGCGCGAAAAACCGTCGCGTGGATTTGCACATCAATGTGACCTGAGCCACGAAGTAGAGCCGTCGACCACCCGCGTGGCGGGGCGACGGCCATTCGGCAGTCTTCATGAAGATTTTTCTGTTGCCCTCTGGCGTATTCCTCGTGGAAGCCGCTACTGTGCTCGCAAAGAATAATGATCAGCGGGGGCGCGTATGAAGGTGTTTTGGGGGCTGGGGAAGGTATTGACCCTGCTGTTCTGGTCGGTGGTGCTGGTCAATCTGCTTGCGCCGTTTGTCTATCCGCTGCACACGTTAGTCGAGTTGGCCGGTGGCGCGCTGGCACTGTTCCACCTTCTGGAGCTGGTGTTCTGCAACCGCAGTCTCAGAGGCCGCGCCCATCCTTGGCGTGATCGCCTTCAAATTGCCATTTTCGGCGTGTTTCACCTGCAAACCCTCCCGGCTCCTTCCGCATCTAAGGCTTCCCATGCGTAATCTCTGTTTGCTCGCCGTCTTAATCAGTCCATTGGCCTGCGCTCAGGTTGTCAGTGTCGAAACCAATTCGCTGATGCGCCTGCCTAACACGGCCAGCACATTGCAACTGGAACGGCTGGAAGTCGCCGATTACGGTACGTTGCTGATCCCGTCGAATGTGACCGAAGTGACCGTGGGCGAATTGCATTTGGGCCGTGAAGCGCGAATTGCCATCGTGCCGAGTGAGCAGGCACTGGAATTGAAAGTCCTGCGCGCCGAGTTGTCTGAAGGCAGTCAGATCACCGCGAGGGGCGCGCCGGGCAGCTTCCAGAAAGCTGCACGGTCGGGGCGTAACCTGAACTTGCAGATCAAGACGCTGAAGGCACCGCAATTGTCGGTAGATGCTCGCGGCGGCGCAGGCGCACCGGGGTTTTTCGGTCTTGATGGCGCCAATGGCCAGGCACCGGGATGCACCTGGGGGCAGGCCGGTCACGGTGCCGATGGCAGTGATGGCAGTGATGGTCAGCCGGGGGCTTCGGGTGCGCAGGTAAGGCTGGAAGTGCCGCGCGAATACCCAGCGGATAAAATCAAGGTGCAGGTGGCGGGAGGTGCCGGTGGACTTGCAGGTCCTGGCGGCAAACCGGGGGCGGGTGGCAAGGCCAAAGGCTGTCTCGTTTACACCACCGAGGGTGGCAAGAGTGGCCGACCGGGTGCTGATGGTCAGCCGGGGCCTGCCGGTGCGGCGGGTTCGGTGACGGTTCAACGGTTGTAAGCAGTTTGATCGTTCCCACGCTCCGCGTGGGAATTCCTCAAGGGACGTTCCGCGTCCAGTGACGCGGAGCGTCACGGGCTGCATTCCCACGCAGAGCGTGGGAACGATCATCAGAAAATCGGTCTGGCCGAAGCCTCTGCCACCAGCAACAAACCCACCAGCAGATTAATTCCCACCAACCGCCGAATTCTCCCGAGCACCGCCGCCCCTGCCGGCCAATCCTGCGCCGTCACCGCCGTGCGCAATTCCGGCAACATCAATGCCTGAATCCGGATAAACAGCGCCGTCATCACCACGTATAACCCCATCATCACCTGCACATAGCGCGGCGCGGTCTCGAACCCGATGTGTTGCAGATGAATCATGCCGACCCCGCTAATCGGCAACAGCACCACCGCGACCCAGACCCAGCGGAAAAATCCTTGAAACACTTCTACCCATAACTTCAATCGGGCAGGGCCTTCCAGCGCTGTCATTGCGGCGGGGCGCAAGACCATCCAGGCGAAAAACATGCCGCCTACCCACACGAGGGCGGACAGCACATGCAGGGTGTAAACGATGCCAAAAGGTGTCATTGGGGTACTCCGTTCTGCGCGGGATTAATTAGCGGGGTATGATAGCGGCGATCCGAACCACTGAAAATTTATCCAGCGTTTTTTGCGCCCGACAATCCATGATCAGCACCGAACTCAAAACCACGATCCAGGGCGCCTACTCGCGTTTTCTCGAAGCCAAGAGCCTCAAGCCGCGCTACGGCCAACGCCTGATGATCGCCGAAATTGCCAAAGTCCTCGGTGACATCGACACCGACGACGAAGGCCGGCGCAGTGGCGACCCCGCGATTGTTGCGGTGGAAGCCGGCACCGGTACCGGTAAAACCGTAGCCTACAGCCTGGCGGCGATCCCGACCGCCAAGGCTGCCGGCAAACGCCTGGTGATTGCCACGGCCACCGTGGCCCTGCAAGAGCAGATCGTCTACAAGGATTTGCCTGACCTGATGCGCAACAGCGGGCTGAATTTCAGCTTCGCGTTGGCCAAGGGGCGTGGGCGCTACATGTGCCTGTCCAAGCTCGACATGCTGCTGCAGGAAGGCCACGCACAAACCGCTACCGCGCAGTTGTTCGAAGAAGAAGGCTTCAAGATCGAGGTCGACGAGGCCAGTCAGAAGCTGTTCACCAGCATGATCGAAAAACTCGCCGGCAATAAATGGGACGGCGACCGCGACAGTTGGTCCACGGCCCTGGAAGACGCCGACTGGGCGCGTCTGACCACCGATCACAGCCAGTGCACCAACCGTCATTGTCCGAACTTCGGCCAGTGCGCCTTTTATAAGGCCCGCGAAGGCATGGGCAAGGTCGACGTGATCGTCACCAACCACGACATGGTGCTGGCCGACCTGGCACTGGGCGGCGGTGCCGTGCTGCCGGATCCGCGCGATACCATCTACGTGTTCGATGAAGGTCACCACCTGCCGGACAAGGCCATCGGCCATTTCGCCCATTACACGCGCCTGCGCTCTACCGCCGACTGGCTGGAAACCACCGCGAAAAACCTCACCAAATTGCTCGCCCAGCACCCGCTGCCCGGCGACTTGGGCAAGCTGATCGAGCAAGTGCCGGAACTGGCCCGCGAGATCAAGACCCAGCAGCAATTCATGTTCACCGCCTGTGAACAGGCCGCCGATTTCAAACCCGGCGAAGACGTCGAAGGTCGTGAGCGCCCGCGTCACCGATTCGTTGGCGGGGTGATTCCCGAGCACATGCGCGAGATGGGCATCGAGTTGAAGAAGGGCTTTGCCCGGCTCACCGACCTGTTCACCCGGCTCACCGAGTTGCTCAAGGAAGGCATGGACGGCGAGGTCAACATCGGCATCGCCAGCAATCAGGCTGAAGAGTGGTATCCCCTGTTCGGCAGCCTGTTGTCCCGTTCTTCGGGCAATTGGGAATTGTGGGTCGCGTTCACCGCAGAAGACCCGGAAGACAACCCGCCCATGGCCCGTTGGCTGACCCTGGCCGAAAGCGGTTCGCTGTTCGACATCGAGGTCAACGCCAGTCCGATCCTCGCGGCGGAAATGCTCCGGCGCAACTTGTGGAACGTCGCTTACGGCGCACTGGTGACCTCGGCGACGTTGACGGCCCTCGGCACCTTCGACCGTTTCCGCATGCGCGCCGGCCTGCCGAAAAAAGCCGTGACCGCCGTGGTTCCGAGTCCCTTCCACCACGCCGATGCCGGCGTGCTGCGAGTGCCGGACCTGAAAGCCGACCCGCGTGATGCACCGGCCCACACCGCCGCGATCATTCGTGATCTGCCGCAACTGGTTGAGGGCTCGCGGGGCACGCTGGTGCTGTTCTCTTCTCGCAAACAGATGCAGGACGTGTTCGACGGCCTCGACCGCGACTGGCGCAAACAAGTGTTCATTCAAGGCAACCTGTCGAAGCAGGAAACCTTGAACAAGCACAAGGCACGCGTCGATGGCGGGGACTCCAGTGTGCTGTTCGGCCTCGCCAGTTTCGCCGAAGGGGTCGACTTGCCGGGCGCGTACTGCGAGCACGTGGTGATCGCGAAAATCCCGTTCTCGGTGCCGGACGATCCCGTCGAAGCGGCGCTGGCGGAATGGATCGAAGCCCGTGGCGGCAATCCATTCATGGAGATCTCCGTGCCCGATGCCTCGCTGAAACTGGTCCAGGCTTGCGGTCGCTTGCTGCGTACCGAAGAAGACCGCGGCACCATCACCTTGCTGGATCGACGTCTGGTCACCCAGCGTTACGGCAAAGCCATCCTCAATGCGTTGCCGCCATTCCGGCGCGAAATTTCCTGATCCACCGGTGGGCACATTTGCCCACCGCGTTGTCTATCTCTCTACCATCGCTTTTCCACTGACCATTGAAGGTCGTTAGGGAGATCCACGTTCCTATGATTCGCCGTTCGTTGCCCGCTGTATTTGCCCTGATGTTCGCAGCCCCTTTGCTGGCGGCCCCCGCTGGCCAACAAACGCTGTTCAACTTTGTACGCCCTGCCGACGTGGTCCAGGTGACGACTCAGGATGCCAGCCTGCCGCAATCCAATGCGGAGCAAACAGCCGAGGGCGAAGTGTTGCGCCGGGTCACTTTCAATCCAGTGGCACAGCCGAGTTTGCGGCTGACGCCGCAAACCGGTGCCTGGGACTGGTCGCAGTCGGGCGTCATGAGTCTGCGGATTCAGAGCGCGATGGACTGGGCCGTAACCCTTTACGTAAAAATCCAGAGCAATGACGGCAAGACATTGTTCAGTCGCGTCGATTTGCCGGCCGGCCCTGCGCAGACTTTGTTGGTGCCGTTAGTGGCAAGCTCACCTTTGAGCCAGGGCATGAAAGCCGGGCCGCCCATGCCGATGACGATCGACGGGCAGCGCATTTTGCTGGCCAGCAGCGCCGGGCAACTGGATCGTGGCCAGGTAGTATCGGTGACCTTGTCGATGGATCAACCGAAAGTCGCCCAGAACATTTTGCTGGAACGTTTTGGCGTGCAGGATGGCGAGGCAGTGATCCACGCCGTCTACGGCGGATTGGTGGACGCTTACGGCCAGTCGACCCGGGCCAAATGGCCGGAAAAGATCAGCAGCGATGAGCAACTCAAAAGYGCCGCCGTCAAGGAACAGCAGCAACTGAAAACCTGGCTGGCCGAGCGCGAAAAATCATCCCTGGACCCCTTCGGTGGCTGGACCAAAGGTCCCGCGTTCAAGGCCAGCGGTTTTTTCCGTACCGAAAAGCGTGACGGTCGCTGGTATCTGGTGACCCCGCAAGGGCATCCGTTTTATTCGCTTGGGGTTAACACCGTGGCCCCGGACGTTAACCAGACCTACGTCGCCGGTCGCGAGTGGATGTTCGAGTCCCTGCCGAAACCCGACGAAGCGCTGGCTAATCATTTTGGTGAAGGTAATAACCGTGGCGGCAATGGTGCGGATCAGGGGCGCAGCTACGACGCCGGTCGCTGGTACGACTTTTACGGCGCCAACTTGCAGCGTTTGTATGGCGAACCTTGTGTATTGGGCAGCGACACCAAGGCCGGCGTCGCCGCCGCGGCCAAGGCCGACGCGGTCGAAGCGACGGTCGAGAAGGCCGCCGAGCCACCGGTGATCCCGTCGACCGCCGATTCCGGTGTTGCCGAAGCCGCCAAGGCCGGTGCTCTCGAAGCGACTGTCGCGAAAGCGGCTGAGAACACACCCGCAGAACCCTGCAAAGCGGTGGTGGATGAACAACGCTGGACCAGCCACACTCTCGATCGCCTGCAAGCCTGGGGCTTCAACACCATTGGCAACTGGAGCGCTGCGGCGCTAGGCAATGCTGATCGGGTGCCCTACACCTTGCCGCTGTCGATCGTCGGTGACTACGCCAGCATCAGCACCRGCACCGACTGGTGGGGCGGCATGCCCGACCCGTTCGATCCGCGTTTCGCCATGGCCACCGAACGTGCCGTGGCCATTGCCGCCCGCGACCACCGTGACGATCCGTGGCTGATCGGCTACTACGCCGACAACGAATTGGCCTGGGCCGGTCCCGGTGATGACCCGAAAGCCCGATACGCCTTGGCTTACGGCACCTTGAAAATGACCACCGACGTGCCGGCCAAACGCGCGTTTCTCAAGCAACTACGTGACAAATACCGCAATCAGGCCGGTCTGTCCAAAGCCTGGGGCATTGACTTGCCGGCGTGGGAATTGATGGAAGATCCAGGCTTCGTGCCTCCGCTGCCAAGCGCTGACCACCCGGAAATCGAAGCCGACTTCAAATACTTTCAGAAGGTCTTTGCCGATACCTATTTCAAAACCATTTCCGATTCGCTCAAGTGGCATGCGCCGAACCAGCTGTTGCTGGGCGGTCGCTTCGCCATCAGCACCCCGGAAGCCGTGGACTCCTGTGCTCAGTATTGCGATGTGTTGAGCTTCAACATGTACACCCTGCAACCGCAGGACGGTTACGACTTCGCCAAACTGCGTAGCCTCGACAAACCGGTACTGATCACCGAATTCAACTTCGGCTCGACGGATCGCGGGCCGTTCTGGGGCGGTGTGACACAACTGGCGAAGGAAGAAGATCGCGGGCCGGCCTACGCGAACTTCCTTAAACAAGCGCTGAGCGAACCTTCGATTGTCGGTGTGCACTGGTTCCAGTACCTGGACCAACCCGTGACCGGGCGGTTACTGGACGGCGAGAATGGTCACTTTGGGCTGGTGGGCATTACCGATCTGCCGTTCCAGGGGTTTGTCGAGTCTGTGCGCAAGAGCAACCTGGCGACTGTCGACCAATTGGGCAAAGCCGCCGAGAAAGCGGCGGCCGAGGCCGACAAAGCCAGTCACGATGCCGAAGGCGGCAGAAAGGCCGAGGCCGGCAAAGGCCCGGGGAAGGGCGTCGGGCATGCGGGTGGGCATTCGGGTAATGGTCATTAAATTCTAAAAGCATCGCGAGCAGGCTCGCTCCCACAGGGGATTCTTGGTGTAACTGAGATCCAGTGTAGGAGTGAGCCTGCTCGCGATGGCGTCCGCCAAGTCGCCAAACATTTCTGATCCAATCCACGGCGGGCGACCGCCCGGCCCAACCCCATTCCCAAAACCCTCAAGGGCTGGAACAATGCGGGCCACTTTGTATAGCGTTTATCCGGGAGCAATGCGGGTGCAGATTCAGGGTCATTACGAGCTTAAGTTCGAAGCGGTGCGCGAAGCCTTCGCGGCGCTGTTCGACGATCCTCAGGAACGTGGCGCAGCCTTGTGCATTCAGATCGGCGGTGAAACTGTCCTCGACCTCTGGGCCGGCACCGCTGACAAAGACGGCAGTGAAGCCTGGCACAGCGACACCATCGCCAACCTGTTCTCCTGCACCAAGACGTTMACCGCCGTTACGGCCCTGCAATTGGTGGCGGAAGGCAAGCTGCAACTGGACGCCCCGGTTGCCCGCTACTGGCCCGAATTTGCCGCGGCCGGTAAAGAGTCCGTGACCTTGCGTCAGTTGCTCTGCCATCAGGCAGGCTTGCCGGCGTTGCGCGAATTGCTGGCCCCGGAAGCCCTTTACGACTGGCAAACCATGGTCGATGCCCTGGCGGCTGAAGCACCGTGGTGGACACCGGGCCAAGGCCACGGCTACGCCGCGATCACTTACGGCTGGCTGGTGGGCGAGTTACTGCGCCGCGCCGACGGTCGTGGGCCGGGCGAGTCGATTGTCGCTCGCGTTGCCAAGCCTTTGGGGCTGGATTTCCACGTCGGCCTGGCCGATGAAGAGTTCCATCGCGTGGCACACATCGCCCGTGGCAAGGGCAACGTCGGCGATGCAGCGGCCCAGCGCTTGTTGCAAGTGACCATGCGCGAGCCAACGGCAATGACCACCCGCGCCTTCATCAATCCGCCATCGATCATGACCAGCACCAACAAACCCGAGTGGCGGCGCATGCAGCAACCCGCCGCCAACGGTCATGGCAATGCGCGCAGCCTGGCCGGCTTCTACGCCGGTCTGCTCGACGGCAGCTTGCTGGAAGGCGAAATGCTCGACGAGCTGACCCGCGAACACAGCCTCGGCGACGACAAGACTTTATTGACCCGGACCCGATTCGGCCTGGGTTGCATGCTCGATCAACCGGATGTACCCAACGCGACTTACGGCCTCGGCCCGCGTGCGTTTGGTCATCCGGGCGCTGGCGGCTCCATCGGTTTTGCTGACCCGGAACGCGATGTGGCCTTCGGTTTTGTGACAAATACCCTGGGGCCGTACGTCTTGATGGATCCACGCGCGCAAAACCTTGCGCGAGTACTGGCCACTTGTCTGTAAACACGGCTGCCGGGTTCCAGAACGGAACCCGGCAGCCCTTTTTGATTCAAAGCGTCAGTTTGTGCGGGCCGCTCCGGTCTGACTTTTCATTACTTCAATTTTGTGGATATCCAATGTCATCCAAATCAACACTCGCCCTGGCCCTGTGCTTCGCTATCACCGGTTGCGCACAGACCCCACAAAGTGATTCCGATGGCAGCAGCTGGTGGCCGTTCGGTTCGTCGGACAAAGTCGCCGCTAAAGAACCAACCCCGGCCCCGTTGAAACCTGCCGCCACAGCACCCGTTGCCAAGACTGAAAGCGCCAGCCCTTGGTACTGGCCGTTCGGTGGGGAGAAGAGCCGCACCAAAGCCGTGCCGATGCCAGACCCTAAAGTCACCCAGGCCTGGCTTGACGACTATGAGCCGCGCCTGCGCGAAGCGATCAAGGACAGCAACCTGAAACTTGAACGCCGTGAAAACGTGTTGGTGGTGATCGCACCGGTAGAAGGCTCGTTCAACCCGGATCGTCCGTCCATGCTGCTGCCGGTCACCCTCGGCCCGTTCACCCGTGTCGCGAAGATCCTTGAAGCTGACCCGAAAACGGCCGTGCTGGTACTCGGTCACAGTGATACGTCGGGCGCCGCACCGGCCAACGTGAAACTGAGCCAGGAGCGTGCACAAGCGGTGGCTGCGATTTTCCGTCTCAGTGGTTTGCAGCGTGATCGCCTGATGCTTCGTGGTATGGGCGGTGACGCCCCGCGTGCGGCCAACGACAGCGTTGAAGGTCGTGCATTGAACCGTCGTGTGGAATTGCTGGTGACCCCGCAAAACACCATGGTGGCGCTGCTGAGCAAATACAACATGCCGGCCCCGGCGCCAGTGACCATGATCGCGGCCAAGGACATCAAGCCAGTGGCCACACCAGTCACCCCGGCGCCTGCCGCGAAGAAAGCGGCTGTACCAGCGGCTAAAAAGGCCCCGGCCCAGAAATCCACCGCCAAGAAAGCGCCCGCTAAAACCGCAACACCGGCGAAGAAGACTGCGCCGGCCAAAGCGGCTGCCGACACCAAGAAAGTCGACGTCGCCGCTGACGCCACCAAAAAGTGATTAGTTAACCAAAAGGAATGCGCCATGACCCAGCGCCTGGCTGATATGCGTCGTGACTACACCCGTGATGGCCTGACCGAGGCTCAAGCCCCGGCAGAGCCGTTCGGGCTGTTCCACCAGTGGTTTGGCGACGCGGTGAAAACCGAGCAAGCGCCGGTGGAAGCTAACGCCATGACCTTGGCAACGGTCGATCAGGACGGTCGGCCGCATTGCCGCATTCTGTTGCTCAAAGGTCTGGACGCGCAGGGCTTTACGTTTTTCACCAACTACGAAAGTGCCAAAGGTCAGCATCTGGCGGCGAATCCGTTCGCGGCCATGACCTTTTTCTGGCCGGCCCTGGAGCGCCAGGTGCGCATCGAAGGTCGGGTGGTGAAAGTCTCGCCTGAAGAGTCCGACGCCTATTTCCAGGTTCGTCCGCTGGGCAGCCGACTCGGTGCCTGGGCGTCACCGCAGAGCCAGGTGATTGCTGATCGTGCGGAACTGGAAGCGTTGCTCAAGAACACCGAGCAGCGTTTCAGCGACACAGCGCCGCATTGCCCGGATCACTGGGGCGGTTACCGCTTGCTGCCGGAGCGCATCGAGTTCTGGCAGGGCCGCGCAAGCCGCCTGCATGATCGCCTCAACTACCGCTTACAGGGCGCCGACTGGATTCTTGAACGTCTGGCACCCTAGGCAGTCTACCGTTCGGGATACCCCGCAGCAGCGGCTTCAAGCCACTGCTGCAGGTCCCGACGCTTGATTTTCTGCGCTTGAGCGTTTGCCAGCTGCTGGAGCATGAACGTTTTTTTCTGCTCGTCTTCCCCAGCCAGAGCCAACGCCAGGTCGCGATCCATCCAGCGTTTTATCCGCACGTACAACCACCCGTGGAAGTACAAACCCGCGATGGTCGTGACGACAATGATGAAGTAGTCCATGAAAATCCTTGGGGCAGCGTGGATTCCGGAAGTTGCCGCTAACCGGTTGGTGAGTTTTTCAGGCGCCTGTATAGGGCCTGAATCAAACCATTTTTATCCGGGCGATGCCGTGACACGCGTCAAGCTGCGGGGTTTAATGGAGGCCTGTCCTTTGGAGTTGATGTTATGCGTAAGTCTGTTTTGTTGGTTGCTTCCTTTTCCACGATGGCGATGTTGCTCACTGGCTGCCAATCGAGCCTGACCGGTGACTCCTACTCCCGTGATGAAGCGCGTCGTGTACAAACGATTCGTATGGGCACCATCGAAGCACTGCGCCCAGTGAAAATCGAAGGCACCAAAACCCCAATCGGCGGCGCTGCCGGCGCAGTGGTCGGCGGTGTAGGCGCTAGCTCCATCGGTCAAGGCAACGGCAGCATCGTTGCCGCGGTTATTGGCGCAGTCGCCGGCGGCCTGTTGGGCTCGGCAGCCGAAGAAGGCCTGACCCGCACCCAGGGTGTTGAAATCACCGTACGCGAAGACGATGGCAGCATGCGCGCCTATGTACAGCAAGTTCAGGAGAATGAAATTTTCCGCGTGGGTGAGCGGGTGCGGATTGCTACTGTTGATGGCACGAGCCGCGTTTCGCACTAAGCGGGAAACGGGTAAAGGAAAACCCCGATCAGGTGACTGGTTGGGGTTTTTTGTGTCAGTGGCTTTCATCTATTACACGTAAGTTGGAAGTAATGATCGAGATCGTGGATGGGCTTTCCTAAGATTTTTTCGATAGCTGACAGCTGCAGCAGAGTCGGTTGTAGCCTTCCCAGCCTTGCTGGTCGTTTGTCCGTCCGTCCTTTGGCATCCACCCAACGGGCCCTAAGCCCGCCACCTCCTTGTTTTGGTGTTTTCTTTTTTGCTTCTTTAAGCCCTGAGAAACCGGTGATCTCTTCTGTTTCTGGCGCGGAGTAGCGGAGTAATAG